>CAIRNL010000706.1 GCA_903879975.1 uncultured Chloroflexota bacterium
GCGCTCTTGGCCTCCAGATCCTTGGCAACCTTGTCCAACTGGTCGCCGAGTGACTGGAGACCCGACTTCAGCGCTGTGGCCAGGTCGGTGGCCAATTTGCTGTTGGTCACTTTCTCCCCTACTTCGCTGGCCTTGGTCTGGATGTCCTTGGCTTCATGCGACGATGCGACCTTCTGAAAACTGCTCTCCAGCGAAGCGCCCAATGACTCGATGCCAGAGCGCAGATCCTGCTCGATATGCTTGCGCTCGTCACTGTTCCACCAACTCTTGCCCAGTGTCGTCAGGCGGTTGGCAAGGCCGGCCAACTCATCCATCAGTTCCTGGGTCGCCTGGCGGCCGGTTGCATCGGTGCTGCTTTCACTCTGGCCAGTTGTGGCATCCGGATTCGGCTTGCTCTGTTCGCTGTTTTCCATTTTTTATCTCCGTTTGAATTCGCGGATCTACCGATAGGTGACAGACTCTTGCGCTCAGCGTGCTGACCGTCACCACTTGTCATCATACAATACGCTGCCGGTGGCGTAAAGGTTGCCGGGCAGAGCCGGCCCGTTGCCGGTTGGCATTCTGGGGAGAATGGACTGCGCGGCCGGTTACTGGGCAGCGGACAGGCGTACACTGTCGCCGGCGGGTTGGCCCTCGACGGTGACAGGCAGCCGCACAGTACTGACCGACTCGTAGATGCCGACACGGACAGCTGCCCCCGGCGGAACGCGCAGGCGGTGTTCGGTGACGAGGAATTCACCCGGCTGCCAGCTTCCGCTCGGTGCAGGGCCGGTCACGGTCACGGGCGGCCCGTCCTGCTGGGCCAACGTCATCCCCCCGGCGTCGTCGGCGTGAACAAAAAGATGATGCGGGGGAAGCAGCGGCTGCGATACCTCCCAGTAGAGGCGAATCAGCGTGTCGCCAGATGTGGTTTCGTCCATATCGTAGCCATACAACAGCGCATGGGTGCCGAACTGAGCTGGGATAGGCAGCAAGTGAGAGGGGGTACGCCGGGCGAACGACGCCCGCCGCTGCTCGATGTCAACCTCGCCCAGCAGCACCGGTGTGCTCTTTGCACCGGTGGCAGCGTCGATAAAGCCTGCTGCCAGGCGATAGTCGCCGCTGCCGACGAGGCCAGGCACAAAGAAACGCACCGGCAAGCGCAGCAACTCGTTGCGGCTCAGTAGATCAGCGCCATACCCGGCCAGTGGCCAGCCTTCATAGCCGGCAACACCGTCCCCGCCGCCAGTGAGCAGAGTGACGTAGAGCGAGCGTGGCGGCGGGGCATCCTCCTGTGCCTGCAAGAAGAGCGTCAGACCCAGTTCGGTGCCCGCCAGCAACGGGCGATCCGAATCTGGGCCGGTGAAGCCCAGAAAGGCAACGCCATCCTGCGCCACAGGCGATGTCAACCGTGAACGAATCGGCAGACGCGCCACCGGCTGTGGCTCCATCGGCGCGGTCACCGTCACCTGGCCGATGATGGCGTCGACCTGGTCGCTGCCCGCCAGCGTGAGGGCCTCGGTGCCGGCGTTATTCGCTTGTGGGCGGGCGACGCTGACCCCAATCCGGTACGCGCCGGGCGGCAGGCCGGCGGGCACGACAAGGCCGACGTGTTCTGTCACCTCGGCGCCGGGCAGCAGGTCGGCCCAAGCTGCGGCATATTCGCGGCTGCTCCAGACCTGGCCTTGCTCGTCGAGCAGCCGCAGGCTGACATTGAGATTGGCCGGCTCGGGCAAGCGCCAGGTCAGCAGCAGCGCCAGCGGCTCGTTGGCTGCCGCAACAGTAGCAGGCGTCGTTGCGGCAGCAACCAGCTGCACGGCGCCAAAATCAGCGTTCGTTGCGACCGGCGTCGGCGCCGGCAGATCGGCCCAGGCGGTCAGGCGTGTGGCTGCGTACCAGCGATTTTCCAGGTTGGCGCTGTGCTGCGCCAGGTATTGCTCGATCTCGCCGGGCAACGAACTGCCAAAACTGAGCGGTTCGGGGAACCAGATCGCGCCGCGTTGGAGGGACGCATCGAGTGTTGTCTGCACAGCGGGCGACCATGCCACCGCAGCATTGGCTGCCGTCAGCAGCAGCGGCGTCGGCCCGGAGAGGGCCGGGTCGGCGTGTGGGGTATAGGCACGCCAGTAGCCGACCTGCCATGGGAAGATCGCCAGTAGTACGTCCTGGTTGCGTCCCTGCTGCACGATCTGGTGCAAGATGGGGCGGTAGTCATGGGCTGTGTAGCGGGGAGTGGTGTAGTAGACGTAGATGCCGGCCAGCGCAGCGACGAGTAGCAACGTCAGCGCAGCTGGACCGGCAAAAAAGACGCGCCAGGTGCGGTCGATCGCCAATGCCAGCAGCAGGAGTGCATAGGGCAAGGCAAAGAGGAGGAGGCGTTCGCCGCCGTCGGGGAAAAAGGGATAGCGCAGGTTCACCAGCCAGCCGCCGGCAAAAGCCACCGCCAGCAAGGTGACCAGCAGTGTCACGGCAGCGCGTTTGCCGCCATGACCGGCCGGCGCAGACACACGCCGCCGGGCCAGCAGGAGACCGCCGGCTACCAGCGACACAGCAGCCAATCCAAGCACCAGCGGCCAAGGCGTCAGCCCATCCCACCAGGGAAGGTGCCCGCCGCTGAAGGCACCCAGGTGGCGGGCGAGATAACGCAACGGGTCGAGTGCCACATCCTGGTCGGACTGGACCTTGGCACCGACGTACACCACCAGACGCGGGAGCGCATAGACGAGCCACGGCAGATAGAGCAAGGCAACCAGCGCCTGGGCGGCAACAACCGTGCAGAGGAAGCGCAGCCTGCGCCGGTAGTGAGCCAGCGCCCAGAGCAACTGGCCGGCCGGCACAAACGCAGCGTAGTAGAGAGTATACAGACTGGCGGTCGTCAGCACGACATACCCCAGCGCGGGCAAAATCCAGCGTACGGCAGAGTCGTTGTGTTCGAGCCGGTGTAGCCAGAGCCAGAAGCAGGCTGTGCCAGCCATGCTGAGTACCAGGCCAAGGCCGTACATACGTACTTCCTGGCTGTAGAAGAGATGCATGGGATTGAGTGCCAGCGGCAGGACGGCCAGCAGCCAGATACGCCGGCGACCCGGGAAGAGTGTCGAAGCCAGCCATGCCTGCAAAGGTAACGCTGCCACGCCCAGGAGCACGGAGAGCGAGCGGTCGACCACCGGCTGTGCGCTGCCCCAGAGTTGGATCCACAGATGGAGCAAGGCGTAGTAAAGCGGTGGGTGGATATCCTGTGCAGTCAGCGCCACCATGCGTGTCAACGGCTCAGTGGCGAAGTAGACGCTGTAGCCTTCATCCCACCACAGCGGCTGCCAGGCCAGGCGCTGCGTGCGCAGCAGTGCGCCGGCAGCAACCCACAACATCAGGAGCCACCCGCTGTGGGCAGACCGAATCGCAGTGCTCATGGGCAGTTACGGCTTCTCGTAGCGAACATAAAATTCGCGGTCGGTGTCCGCCGCCGCCAGGGTAAACGTGGCTGCCGGGCCGGCAGGCGCCCTGCCGCCATCCAGCAGCTGGATTTCCCAAACGCCCGCCGAGTTGACGCCAGGGAACTCAACCTTCATGTTCTGAAAACGTTGGCGCGGGCTGGCAATGGGCCAGGTCATACCGGCCGCGTCTGCAGAGATGGCGCTGACCGGCATCTCCACGCCATCGTGGACGATACGCAGGCTGTAGCCAGGTACGGCTTTATCGCCCTGCCCGACGTAGAGAAAGACGCGCACGAGGTTGTTGTTTTCCGGGAAGCGCTCCTGCGTCACCAAGTTGAACGCCAAGGCGGGGGACGGTACTAGCGTAGCGGGCGGATCAGCTGGTGGTGCGGCCGCGATCGGTTCTGGCGTGGGCGGCGACACGACCAGTTCCTGTACTGCGGCATCGGGTTCGGCCACTGCGATGGCATCGACAAGGCCGTCGGTGTCGGCATACTGCTGTGCAATCCAGCCGGGAAGCTCATCGACACAGCAGAGCTGCCACCACTCGTCGTCGGCGCTGCGGCCGACGATCGTAAACTGGTCGCCGCGCATGCCAAGCTTGAGCACGGGATATTGCAGGCCGGGGCCGCGGCGAATATTGATCATATCATTGTTGACTACGGCAATTGCGCTCTGCGGAGCTGAGGTAGCCGGTTCGGCGCTCTGGGGTGTCGGCTGCTCCACCGGCGCCGATGGCACGGATGCGGGCTGGCTCCGTGCCGGCGGTGCAGCGTTTTCAGCGGCTGGTTGGGCGGCTGCAGGGACTTTCAGCACGACTGGCTGCGGCGGTGTGGGGGTGAAGGTAGGTCGCGGCGTGCGGATCGGGGCAGCTGCGGACTCCTGGGACTCACTACGGTTGAAACAGCCACTCATGGGTATGCTCAGCGCCAGCAGCGCCGCACCGAGCAGCAGTCGATTCTTCATTTGAAACTGCTTTCCGGATTCCCGGCTTCACAGTGATATCGTTCACCGTACCCGGACAAAGCCAAGGTACACCTCGCGGTTTGGGTTATTGCAATCCGTCGTAAATTGGATAACGTCGGAGAGCTGGTTTCCGGCTCCATCGCGTGCCCAGACAGTCCATGTTCCCTGCCCGAGCAGGTCACACGGGCGCGGCGTGGCTAACTCGCCCGGCGCCGGGGTCG
Organism: uncultured Chloroflexota bacterium; assembly: GCA_903879975.1. Classification (GTDB taxonomy): domain Bacteria; phylum Chloroflexota; class Anaerolineae; order Caldilineales; family Caldilineaceae; genus Caldilinea. The sequence continues at coordinate 4,598 of CAIRNL010000706.1, forward strand.
GCGCAGTAGGTGGCCGGAACTCGTATTTGTAGTTGTACTTGACGCGGTTGCCAGCGCCCAAAGGTGCGCTAAACTCGATGGCGTTGGTACTGGGGCGTTCGGTGTTGGTGTTAGCTCGGTCAAAGCCGTTGAACTTGACTTCTAGGAAATAGCCTTCAGCCGGTTCTTCGGGCTTATTGAAATTGTTGAGTTCCCCCACAAAGAAATAGGCCCAGATCGTAATAAACTGGTTTTCGGTCGGAAAGAACTGCGGACCGATGGCGCGCTCGAAAGGGTAGGGTGTGGCTGTCGGAGTGGGCGTCACCGTAGGCGTAAAGGTGGGCGTGAAGGTAGGCGTAAAGGTAGGAGGTGGCTGGGCGGCTACCAGCGCAACCGCCTCGGTCTCATTGACGACGCGCACGTGGGTCGCCGCCACCCAGACGGAGAATCCATTGACACAGCAGACTTCAAACCAATCACCCTGAGTATTGCGACCGATAATGGCGACGGGGATTCCAGGTCCCAACTGTGCCACGAGCGGGTATTGCACGCCCGGCCCGCTGCGCAGTGCAGCGTAGCCGCCTTCGACGATAATAAAGGGGGTCGCAGTGGGTCCCGGCGTCGGCGTATCGGTTGGGAGAGGCGTCGATGTGGGTGTAGGGAAGCCGGGTGTTAGGGCGACCGGTGCAGCGGCGGGTGCAGCAGCCGTCAGTTGAGCGGCCAGCGCAGCAGCGGTGGCCGTCTGTTCGAGGGGCGGCAGCGTGGCGGTTGGGAGCGGCGTCTCCGTCGGAGTAGGTTGTGGCGTATCGGTTGGCGGGATAGCAATAATGATACGGTCTGCATCCAGGGTCGGCTGAATCACGATTACACCCGGGGTGCCGTCACGTGGCGGGGTCACGACGACCAGCGGCAGCAATGCTTGCGGTGTGGGGGTGAAGGTGGGTGCAAGCTGACGGGTCGGAACGGGCGCTGGCGTGGGCGGCGCCAGCCACTCAGAGAAGGCACAGCCCGCCGTCGTTGCAAACATGAAGAGCGCAGCAGCAAAGCCTGCAACGCGTCTCCTCCGGCGTAGGGGGTGTCGATTGTGAGCAATCGGCATGCGCACGAAGTCACCTGCTGGTCCACTCGGAGAGATATTTTTTTCCGATGAATGCGCTACCACGGATGCCTCGTCTACCGTGCTGGCTGGCTGTTCCACGCCGGATGCATGGCGTGCCGTCCTATAGCAGGCAGTATAGCACGCATTGGGCAGCAAGCTGAAGCTATCATCTGCGCCGGACAGACAGAATATTGGCATGTCAGCAAGCGGGCGATTTGGCTGAGACACATTTCTTCGCTATGATTGAGGTCTTGCTGCCGCCAAACAGGGTAGTACCCGAGGTCTTAGCAGCCGCTGGCTGCGAACCACGTATCAACATGATGCGCTTGCAAAAAGGAGATTAAAGATGGCGCGTGTCAAAATTTTGCTGACCAAAGATGTGCCTGAACTGGGTCAAGCCGGCAATGTATTTTCCGTGGCCGGTGGCTATGCCCGCAACTATCTCATGCCGCGGGGACTGGCTGTCCTGGCAACGCGCGGTGCGATGAAGCAGGCGGACGAAATCAAGACAGCGGCGACGCGCCGTCGTGCGCGCGAGCGTGCCAACGCCGAAGCGCAGGCGCAGGTGATCTCCGGCACGAAGCTCCTCTTCACGGCCAACGCCGGCGAGAACGACCGTCTGTATGGGTCAGTCACGGCAACCGACATTGCCGAAAAACTGAGCGCGGTAGTCGGCTTCGAGGTGGATCGTCGCCGCATCGACATCGAGCATGCGATCCGCGACCTGGGCATTCACGACCTGTCCATTCGCCTCATGCCCGAAGTGGCTGCCACGTTCAAGGTAGCGGTCGTGCGCGAGGGCGAGAACTGGAATGCAGCCGAGGCGCGTGCAGCGGCCAAGGCGGCTGCAGCGGCTGCAAAAGCAGCCGCTTAAAGCAGCCGGCGCAGTCGTAGGCGGCTGTTCAGCCGTCAGACGCACACCTACAGAAAGGCCAGGATACGCATGTATCCTGGCCTTTTCGTTGGCAGATGGCACCCCACACAGCCGCCGGGATCATCGGCGGTACGGCTTGCGCAGCGTGGCATCCACAGCTTGTGCGCTCCCCATGGGTGGGGCATGCCAGGGGAGTTCAACAATGAAGCGACTCCCGCTGCCCGGCAGACCGCTGCTTTCAACCGAAATGATCCCACCCTGCAGTTCGACCAGATGATGCACCAATGTCAACCCGCTCCCCATCCCCTCATACTGGCGGGAAAGGCCTGTATCGGCCTGCACAAATGGTTCGAAAATCTGCTCGATCACATCCTGTGCGATCCCAATCCCAGTATCCTGCACACTGATCTGGAGCATACGTCGCGTGAGGTTCGGTGCTACCGCCAGGGTTAGGCGTCCGCCGTCCGGTGTGAACTTCATCGCATTCTCCAGCAGGTGGCGCACAATCTGGTCAAAACGGCGCCTGTCCACCCACAGATAGAGGGGCACTTGCGGACAGAAATAGTCGATCACCTGGTGGCGGTGGCGCGCCATGGCACGGAAGTGATCGATCTGTGACGCGCAGAGAGTGCCTACGTCGTGCACTGCACAATCCAGGGTAAGAGTGCCAGCTCGCACTGCGGCGATGTCGAGAATATCGTTGACCATTGCCAGCAGGTGATCGCCGCTCTCGGCGATCACCTGCATGGCGCGCAGCTGGTGCTCATTGAGCGAACCGCGGACCCCCTCCAGCATCATTTGGGACAAGAGGAGAATCGCATTGAGCGGGGTGCGCAGTTCGTGGCTCATTGTGGAGAGGAACTCGTGCTTGACCTGCACGGCTGCTACGAGTTGGGCGCTGACACGCCGCAGATCGTGCGCGTGTTCATGGACTTGCTGTTCGAGTTTGTCGAGCTCCCGGCGCAGGGCCAGTTCAGCCTGCCGGCGCTCTGTACTATCGCGAGCAATGCCCAGCACGCTATTGACTGCGCCGGACTTTGAGTATTCGGGCGACAGGCGCATGTCCAGCACCCTGGATCGACCTGCAATCACAATGGAGAATTCAAGCGACAGCGTCTCCCTGCGCGCAAAGACGCGTTGGACGCTGGCTTGCCAGGATCGACAGAAATCCGGATCGAAGCCAATTTCGCTGGGCGTCTTGCCGATCGGATCGGCCGTACCTCTGCCCAGCACACGTAGCGCTGACTCGTTGGCCGACAGGAATCGTCCCTGTGGGTCGCATCGCACGATGAGATCAGGCAGAGACTTTGCGTCTGTGCTGGAGTTCCCACAGACGAGCTGGTACGACGAATCAGCCGTCCCAATCGGGTAGGTCGTATTTTCCAATTGCGCGATCAGGTCGGAGGGATCGCCGGTCTGCACTGTCCCTGGCCCCTGCGCCCTCGCAGCTGAGCAGACGATAGTTGGGGGTTCTTGATCGAGCATCTTCCTTCAAGCCTGTCGTGAGTCACTGGCTGCTGCGTACTCGCTGAGCGCCTGATTGGCAGGATATTATCGACCTGGTACGGGGGGGGGCAAAAAGAGCAACCAACATGTGGAGGCTATCCACCTGCCGTGTGCGACAACCCCTCCCATCGGAAGTACCTGGGACTCAAAATCCTACATCTATTATCTCACAGAATACGCTATTCTGGATCAAGATGACGGAAATCTGCTCTCCAAAGTCGCGCTGAGTTTGCGTCCAGGCAGCGCTGGGGTCCAAACTCGGCAGAGTGCACCTCGGATATGCAAAAACGGTATCGACAAAAATGGGATGCACCTACGTGTACACACTGGATGCAGGCCAGACAGCAGGCATATCACCGACACAGGGCGGGCGGGGTTGCTCAGTTCCAGGCAAGGTGGCTGCGTGTCGTCCAGTACTCGGCGGGGTGCTCGGCCAGGGGTGCCAGGAGGGTAGCAAGCGATGAATTCCACGGCACAGCAAGCGCGGCAACATTCGACTGTACCTGATCCGCCGTCGCTGCACCGCTGAGCACGACCGTCGCCCACGGCTGGTGGAGCACGGCAGAGAGTGCCAGCGCGTCGACTGTGACATCCAACGACCCCGCGACCTCTGCGAGCAGGTGTCGCTTCGCTGCAAAGGCGGGTTCCTGGTTGCGCGACGTCAAGCGACCATTGGCGAGGGACTCTTTGACGATGACGCCCATACCCGCTGCATGTGCGTCTGCCAGCATCGGCCCGGCCGATTGTTCGAGCAGGTTCCATGTCGCCTGCACTGCAGCGAACAGCGGTTGCCCACCGACCTTGATTTCCAGCGCACGTGCCAGCGTTGCGCCTTGCTGCGGCCCGCTGAGACTCAGGCCAATCGCAAGTCCGCTGTCACGCAGGCGTGCCAGTTCGTCGAGAACGGCATAGTTCTCCAACACACCGCTCTCCAATGTTGCCGAGTGAATTTGATAGAGCTTGAGATAGGGCGCCAGCAACGCACGGCTTTCCTCGACCTGGCGCCGGAGCACGCCAAGCGAATGATCCTTGACCTCGTGTACGTCAGCGGCGACCTGCCAGCCGGCTGTATAGGTGTAGCCCCACTTGGAACCGACCGTGACGCTTGCCGGTGCGATGGCACGCGTGCGCAGCCAGCCAGACAGGAACGCCTCGGCGCGGCCGTAGGAACGGGCAGCGTCGAAGTAACGGATGCCAGCGGCCCAGGCAGCATCTAGTACGGACTCGGCGTGCGCCTGCATGGTTTCGACGCTGTAGCCATGGCCGAGATCGCCGGCGTGGTCGAGATTGATGTAGCCCGGCCGACCGAGCGCCGCCAGGCCGAGTCCCAGCGGGGTCACGGCCTGGTCTGTGTGGCCCAATCCCCGTGGTTGCATGGCTACTCGGCCACCTGCAGGATGGCGGCCAGTTCCGCCAGAGCCACCTTCTCAGCGTCGTTGACGCGCACGCCGCCGATCCCCAAGAAATCGCCTTCCTTGGCCGCTTCGGCTGTTGCCACTGCGACGCGATAGAGCCACTCTTTGACAGGCCGGGCGTCGGCGCCCGCTGTTTCATCGAGGATGGCTACCTTGGCCCGCACAGTTTCCAGCAGCTTGGCCTTGGCAGCCTCGACGCTGCTCTTGTCCAGGTAGGGTTGGGACTTCTTCAGCGTTTCCTTCTCCTGATATGCGGCACCGATCTCGGCCAGCAGCCCTGTTACGTTGGGATCTTTGGCGATATCAGTGAGCTTATTGGCCAGCGCCATCGATTCCTTGAACATGTCGCCCATGGCTGGGCTGGCCAGCGAGATCACCATTGAGACTTCGACCGGCAAGGCAACGATACCCTGCCAGTTTTCGGCGCTAAAGTCATTCTTCGTGGCTGCCATCAGTAGCTCCTTTTTGTCGGTAGTTGTGCGAACAACACAAGTGTACCCGAAATCCCGTCTTGGCAACAGGCATCGCGTGCAGCGGAGCGGAAACAGCGATTTTTTCTACTGGGATGATTCGGCAGCGACTTCTCTTCCCAGGTGACGCAGCGTCGGCAATGGCAGATGGCACAAGATGGAGTGACCTCCGCCGGCATCCTGGTTGGGCGGCGCGGTCGTCTCACAAAGGACACCGCCGTCGGGCATGAGATTGCGACGCGGGCAACGCGTGTGAAAGCGGCAGCCGC
>CAIRNL010000707.1 GCA_903879975.1 uncultured Chloroflexota bacterium
ATCGTCTGTGGCGCCAACATCGATCTGGCAACCTTTGTGCAGCAGTCCCTGAGCTCTTTGCCCGGAAGATGATCCATGCGCCATGATGCGCTCAACCAGCTTTCTCGAATTTTTTTGATCGTCCTGCTAGTGACTGTGGGGAGCATCGTGCTGCTTATGGCGCGCACGGTGGGCTTTGGCGTGCCCGATGCCAGTGGCTTGTTGCCGCAAGGTGTAGTCAGGGCTGCTTGGAATGGCCAGGTTGCGTTGATCAGCGGGCACGCTGGCAACGATTCGGGCGCAGTTTGCGAGGATGCAGCGGGCAATGTCCTGGTGACTGAGGCCAGTATCAACGCCGCTGTGGCCGAGCAGGCCGCCGGACGCCTGCGCCGCGCCGGTGCTGACGTCACGATTCTGGACGAGTACGACGACCGGCTGCAGGGGTTGAAGGCAGACGTGCTGGTGAGTATCCACGCCGACAGTTGTATCGATGTTTCGGGGTACAAGGCGGCCGTGCATGCCTATTCGCTGATCCCTGAGACTAGTGCGCAACTGCTGGCCTGTATCGATCAGGCCTACCCGGCGGCGACCGGCCTGCCCCACCACCCGGATACGGTGACACACAACATGACTGAATACCACGCGTTCAAGCGCATCGACTCGCAGACGCCGGCCGCAATTATCGAACTGGGGTTTATGGGTGGAGACCAGACCCTGCTGGTCGACAATCCTGAACTGGCTGCCAAGGGCGTCGCCGACAGCATCCTCTGCTTTCTGGAAAGCGAAAGTGCAGCTGGGCCAGCGACGGAGGTAGCCCCATGAGTGCTGCTTTTGACTCGGCTGAGATTCGCTCAGTGGATGCGATCGACACACGGATGACAGATGCTTTGGCCGATCTGTGGAATCGCGCGCTGCCAGCCGACCTGGCCGTCACCGCTGCTTTTGTCCGCTACAATGTGCGGCCGTCGGCAGGTGTCCAACGGCGCCTGTTTGTCGGCGAAGCGGGGGGGGTGCTGGCGGGCGCCGCACTGGCGACAGCCCTGTACGGTGAGCCGGCCGTCAACGCGCATGGCGAAGGCTGGATTGACCTGGTGGCCGTGGCGCCTGTCCATCAACGCCAGGGAATAGGGCGCGCTTTGTTGGCTGCAGCTGAGGCGTGGCTTGCTGCACAGGGGTGCACGCAAGTGTGCATCGGTGCCGGGCCGCGCCCCTTCGCACCAGGTCTCCCTGACCCCAACGATGCGGTGCACTTTTTTGCAGCTTGTGGCTACGAATCGTTCGAAACAGCGTGGGACATGGCAGCCAATCTGGCAGGGTATACGCCGCCGGATACCGTACGCGAGATCGCTGGGGTCGTTCGGCCGGCAACGCCGCGCCATGTGGACGATCTGCTCGCTTTTTTGCACCGTGAGTTCCCAGGGCGTTGGCACTATGAGGCTCAAATGTTTATCGCCGATGCCGGTCGTCTTTCAGACTATATGCTGTTGTGGACAGAGCGGGGCATCGACGGCTGCTGCCTGCTGACCTTTCCCGATTCCGTGCGGCCCATCGATCGCTATTACCCGTATCAACTGCCCAAACCGTGGGGACAACTGGGCTCTATCGGCATCAGTGCGGACCGTCGCGGCCAGGGGTACGGCGCAGCCCTGCTGGATGCGGGCCTGCGCCGCCTGCATGACAACGGCATCAACGGCTGCGTCATTGACTGGACCAATCGGGTCGATTTCTACGCTCGTTTTGGATTTGAGCGCTATCGTTCGTATTCCATGCTGGCCCGGCCACTGCCGTGACGGCCTGCATGGTGACAGGAGGGCCGCAATGGCTGGTCAACGCAAGCGCACACCTGCACCGCATGCGGGTAAGAGCTACCCTATCGGTGCTACAGTTCTGCCTGACGGCGTCAATTTCTCGGTCTATTCGCGCAGCGCAACGGGCATGGACCTGCTGCTCTTCGATGATGTCGATGCCGCAACGCCAACACAGACTCTACCGCTGGATCCTGCACGCAATCGCACATACTCCTACTGGCATCTCTTTGTGCCTGGGCTGCGTCCCGGCCAGATCTATGGTTATCGTGCCCACGGTCCGTACGAGCCGCTGCTGGGCATGCGCTTCGATGCGCAGAAAGTACTGCTCGACCCCTATGGGCTCGGTGTGGCAGTGCCCACCGGCTACAGTCGTAGGGCAGCGTCGGGTCCCGGCGACAACACAGCGCAGGCGATGAAGAGCGTCGTCGTCGATACGCGCCGCTACGATTGGGAGGGCGACGTGCCGCTGCGCCGGCCATTTGACCAGACGATTATCTACGAGATGCATGTGCGCGGGTTTACCCGCCACCCCAACTCCGGTCTCCCCCCGGAATTGCGTGGCACCTATGCGGGTCTCGTCGAGCGCATCCCCTATCTGCAGGAACTCGGTATCACGGCGGTGGAACTGCTACCTGTCTTTCAGTTTGACCCCGAGGACGCGCCGGAGGGTCGCGTGAATTACTGGGGCTATTCACCAGTTTCCTTTTTTGCACCGCATATACAGTACAGCTCGCGTGCCGATGCTGCCGCTGCTATCGACGAATTCCGCGATATGGTCAAGGCTCTCCATCGTGCCGGCATCGAGGTCATCCTGGATGTCGTTTACAACCATACGGCTGAGGGTGAGGAGACTGGCCCGACGTTCTGCTACCGCGGGCTGGAGAACGAAGCCTATTATATTCTCGAAGAGAATCCTGAACACTACGCCAACTACAGCGGCACCGGCAATACGTTGAACGCTAATCATTCCATGGTGAGGCGCATGATCTTAGATAGCCTGCACTACTGGGTCGAGGAGATGCACGTCGATGGCTTCCGCTTTGACTTGGCGTCAATCCTCTCGCGGGATGAGAAAGGCCGCCCTCTCTCTAACCCACCCATCTTGTGGGACATTGAAAATGATCCGGTGCTGGCTGGTACAAAGTTGATCGCCGAAGCGTGGGATGCAGCCGGTCTCTACCAGGTGGGCAGTTTCATCGGCGATCACTGGAAGGAGTGGAACGGTCGCTTTCGGGATGATATCCGGTCGTTTGTCAGGAGTGATCCGGGCATGGTGGAAGAGGTCGCGTCGCGCTTCTTCGCCAGCCCCGACCTCTACGGCACGGAAAACCTGGGACCCGAACAGAGCATCAACTTTGTCACCTGCCACGATGGCTTTACCCTTAACGATCTGGTCTCGTATAACCAGAAGCACAACCTGGCTAACGGTGAGGAGAATCGTGACGGCCAGAGTGACAACCGGAGCTGGAACTGCGGGGTGGAAGGACCTACCAGCGATCCGCACATTGAGCATCTGCGCCAACGGCAGATCAAGAATTTCTTCGCCATCACGTTGCTGTCTTTAGGTGTGCCGATGCTACTCATGGGCGATGAGGTGCGTCGTACCCAGTACGGCAACAACAATGCCTACTGTCAGGATAACGAGATCAGCTGGTTCAATTGGTCCCTCGTGGAAAAACATGCCGAGATCCATCGCTTTGCCCGCGCACTGATTCATTTTCGGAAAGGGCTCAGTATTTTTCGCGAGGGACATGGCCTCAGCCTGACTGAACTGCTGATGCTGGCGCGCATCGAGTGGCATGGCACAGAGCTGGGTAAGGCCGATAAAAGCTATGAGTCGCGCAGCTTGGCGCTGACTATCCGCGGTACGAGCGAGGCGTTTCACGTCATGGCCAACGCCTACTGGGAAGCGCTGAGCTTCGGAGTGCCTGCAGCGCCGCGTCGGAGCATCAACGGCTGGCGCCGTATCATTGATACGTACCTGCCCTCCCCTGCTGACTTCTGCGCGTTGGAAGACGCGCCATCTGTAGAGGTGATGCACTACCTGGTACAGCCGCGTTCGGTCGTCCTCCTTGCGGCTGAGATGAAGCCTGTGCCCCGCCGTCGTCATCGGTAGTACGGATGGGCACAAATTCGCCGGCGGTTTCGTAGTTTTGTAGGGCGATTTGTCTAATCGCCTCGCCTGTGGGCGTTGTGTCACAGGTGTTGGCCTGTGTAGACCTACGTTAGACCTACGTGTGTTGATCAATCAAAAACCGGAGGCCATTCGGCCTCCGGTTTCGCATCTCTCCGGCAGTGGATTACTCAATCTCGACGTCGATATCCTCGAACGTATCGCTGTCTTCTTCTTCCTCTTCGTCCAGCGAACTGAAATCCAGGTCCACAGCGTCCTCGTCTGAGTCCGCCAGCGTGACGCCGGCGCCGAGTGGTTCCATACCCAACTCGACCACGCCATCCAGCTCATCCAGGTCGAAGTCATCCATGCTCAGGTCGCTGTCGTCAATGTCGCCCAGATCTTCGTCTTGGTCGATCTCAGTGTCGATCAGCAGTTCGACTTCATCCTCCAGGTTGATCGTTGTCACGCGACGCTGGCTGAATCCGGTGCCGACTGGGATCAACTTACCGATGATGACGTTTTCTTTGAGGCCGCGTAGCTCGTCCCGTTGGCCGCGGATGGCAGCTTCCGTGAGCACGCGTGTCGTCTCCTGGAAAGAAGCCATGGCGAGGAAGCTCTCTGTGTTGAGCGCAGCCTTGGTCAGGCCAAGCACAATCGGCTCTGCGCGGGCAGGCTTGCCGCCGCGCGCAACGACGTAGTCGTTGATATCCTCGAACTTGAAGCGATCCAGCAACTCTCCGGGCAGTAAGTTGGTGTCGCCCGCCGTGCGCACCATGACCCGGCGCAGCAACTGGCGTAGGATGACCTCGATGTGCTTGTCGTGAATGTTCACGCCCTGGCTGCGATAGACACGCTGTACTTCTGACAGTAGATACAGCTGTGTCGCCTCGCGACCAGAAATACGCAAGATCTCCTTCGGGTTTTTGGCGCCCTCGGTCAACTGCTCACCGGCCTGCACGTCGTGGCCATCCTCGATACGCAGGCGGGCATTGGCCGGTAGCTCTACTTCCCAGACCTCTGTCTCTTCACGGCGGATTGTCGCAACGAAGTGGTTGCCCTGGCGCTCGACAAAGATTTCGCCATCCATGCCAGCTACGATAGTCGCATCGCCCTTGCCGCGGGCGATGACAACATCTTCCTGGACACGGTCGCCGTCGGTGACGATCAACTCATAGTCGCCGGGGACGCGCACTTCGCGGCGCTTGAGCTCTGTGCGGCTGATGCGTAGGATACGGACTTCGCCCTCGCGGGCAATGCTCACCTTGCCGTCGATCTCGGCAATAATCGCCTCACCCTTGGGCGTGCGTGCCTCGAAAAGCTCTTCGACACGCGGCAGACCCTGTGTGATGTCGTCGGCGCCGGCCACGCCGCCGGTGTGGAAGGTGCGCAGCGTCAGCTGCGTGCCTGGCTCGCCGATAGACTGGGCGGCAACAATGCCGACCGCCTCGCCCGTCTTGATCAGGCCACCGCGCGCCAGATCTTCGCCGTAGCAGTGGGCACACATGCCGAAGCGCGCCTCGCAGGTCAGTGGGTTGCGGACATAGGCCTTCTGAACCTGATGACGCCCCAGTGTAGCCAGCGCCGCCTCGGTCAGGAGTTCGTTGCGCTTGAGCAGCACCTCACCTGTTGCCGGATCGCTCACGTCGGCAGCCAGGAAGCGGCCAGCCACGCGTTCGGCAAAAGTCTCGCCCATGGCCTTGGCTTCCTGGTCGGTGATCCAAATGCCGGTTGTGGTCTGACAGTCGTCCTCGGTGATGATCACATCCTGTGCTACATCGACTAGACGGCGAGTCAGGTAACCGGCGTCGGCTGTGCGCAGCGCAGTGTCGGCCAGTCCCTTGCGCGCGCCGTGCGTGCTCAGGAAATATTCGAGCGCCGTTAACCCTTCACGGAAGTTGGAGCGAATTGGCAGCGGAATGATGCGCCCGTTTGGGTCGGCCATCAGGCCGCGCATGCCGGCAAGCTGGCGTACCGGGTTGATGCCACCCTTGGTGGCGCCGGAGCGAGCCATGGCGCCTAGACCCTCGATCGGGCTGAGTAGGTCCTTGACCGCGTCGGTCACGTCGTCGGTGGCGCGCGTCCACAACTCGACTGTCTTGTTGTAGAGCTCTTCCTCCGTGATCAGACCACGACGGTACTGCTGCTCAGCTTTTTCGACCTCAGACGTCGTTTGCTCCAGAATTTCTGCCTTCTTTTCGGGTACGTTGATGTCTGAAATAGCGATCGTGATGCCCGAACGCGTGGCATAACGGAACCCAAGGTCCTTGATATTGTCCACCGTCTCCGACGTGACGGCACGGCCCAGGTGCTTGTAGCAGCGGGCCACGACGGCATCGACACCCTTGCGGTCGAGCAATTCGTTGACGAACCACAGCTCTTCTGGCAGCGCACGATTGAAGATGATGCGACCGACAGTCGTGCGCATCAGGCGCTCCTTTGGCCAGCCCGCACCGAGCAGGCCAAGCTGGCGCAGCGCCTCGCGTGTCTCGTCCATGGCCGCTACGCCGAAGGCCGGGATATCGCCGATCATCTTGCGCTCACCATGGGTGTAGCGATCCATCAACTGTCCCACCGTCACGATGCCGAACGCTTTTAGCGCATCTAGCACGCGATCTCTGACTGCGATTTCGTCGATCGACATTGCATCGAACTTGCTCTTGAAGAGGGTGCGAATCGGCTGGCGCAGCTTGATGATGCCCATGTCATAGGCGTACTCCGCCTCTTCCATGCTGGCAAAGGCCGGCAACTGCTCGGTGTCGGCCTCCTCATTCTCGTCGACTGTCAGGTAGTACACACCCATGACCATGTCTTTAGAGGGACCCACAATCGGGTCGCCGCTCGACGGTTTGAGCAGGTTCTGCGTCGCCAGCATTAACTCGCGCGCTTCCTTGACGGCTTCGTCGCTCAGGGGAACGTGCACGGCCATCTGGTCGCCGTCAAAGTCGGCGTTGAAGGCGGCGCAGGTCAGCGGGTGCAGCTGGATGGCACTGCCTTCGATCAGGACGACCTCGAAGGCTTGGATGCCCAGACGATGCAGCGTCGGCGCGCGGTTGAGCAGCACCGGGCGTTCGTGGCAGATCTCTTCCAGTACGTCCCATACTTCCGGGCTCATGCGGTCGACCATGCGTTTGGCGCTCTTGATGTTGTGTGCAAAGTTGTTCTCAACCAGGCGACGCATGACGAAAGGCTTGAAAAGCTCCAGCGCCATCTTTTTGGGCAGGCCGCATTGGTGCAACTTCAGGGTCGGGCCAATGACGATGACCGAGCGGCCTGAATAGTCGACGCGCTTGCCCAACAAGTTGCGGCGGAAACGGCCCTGCTTGCCCTTGAGCAGATCACTCAGGCTCTTGAGCTTGCGCTTGCCGCTGCGGCTGACCGCACGCCCGCGCCGCCCATTGTCGATGAGGCTGTCGACAGCTTCCTGTAACATGCGCTTCTCGTTGCGCACGATGACATCCGGGGCACCCAGTTCCATGAGCCGCTTCAGACGGTTGTTGCGATTGATGACGCGGCGATAGAGATCGTTCAGGTCGCTGGTGGCAAAGCGGCCGCCATCGAGTTGCACCATGGGACGCAGTTCCGGGGGAATGACCGGCAGCGCCGTCAGAATCATCCACTCGGGGCGGTTGCCGCTCTTGCGGAAGTTCTCCACCACGCGCAGGCGCTTGGCTGCCTTTTTGCGCCGCTGCTTGCTCTTGGTGGTGCGCATCTCGCGGCGCAGTTCTTTCTGCATCTTTTCCAGGTCGAGCTTGGCGACGATATCGCGTACGGCTTCGGCGCCCATACCAGCGGTGAAGACGTTCCCCCAACGCTCAGAGAGCTCCCGGTAGCGGTTTTCGGTCAGGAGTTGCTTCTCTTCCAGCGACTTCAGATCGTCGATCGAGCGGTCCATCTGCGTGCGCAGCATCTCCTGCTTGTTGTCGATGTCCGAGCGGATGCTGTCGATCTGTGCACCAAGGTTCTGGCGCACAAAGTCACGCTTTGCCGAGATGCGCATGCGGATGTCAGATTTCTCCTCATCGGAGAGCGTCTGCAGCTCGTTCAGCTTTTCCTGCACGAGGTCGTTGACGATCATGTCGTAATCCATCGACACGATCTCGCCGGTGCGGAGCACGGCCTGATCTGACCAGGAGAGCAGTTTGTCTTCGCTGGCTTTCTTGCCAACCGAGGTGTGGATCCAGGTCTGTAGCTTCTGTGCCTCGGCGATGACCTGGCTCGATTCTTCGTTGATGCGCTCGTTGAGTTTCTGGATTGCGCGCTCTTCTTCCTGGTCGAGTGCACTCAACTGCGCGTCCATCCCACTTTCCAGGCGATCCAGCTGCTCCTTGACGTCGGCTTCGACGCGCTGCATGCGTGTCTGCAGTTCACGCTCGTGGCGCTGGATGGCGCGGCTGCGTGCATCCTCGTTCACGTTGGTGATGATGTACTGCGCAAAGTAAAGCACGCGCTCCAGGTGGCGTGGGCTGATGTTGAGTAACAGCCCCAGCCGGCTCGGCACACCCTTGACATACCAGATATGGCTGACGGGCGACGCCAGCTCAATGTGTCCCATGCGATCGCGGCGCACGCGGCTAGGTGCGACTTCGACGCCACACTTGTCGCAGACGATACCCTTGTAGCGCACACGCTTATACTTTCCGCAGGCGCATTCCCAGTCCCGCGTCGGGCCGAAGATGCGTTCGCAGAAGAGACCATCACGCTCAGGACGCAAGGTGCGGTAATTGATTGTTTCTGGCTTCGTGACTTCACCGTAACTCCACTCACGAATGCGCTCTGGTGACGCTAGGGAGATACGAATTGCATCAAAACTTTTAACTTCCATGCGCTTTAATCCCTCTATTCACTCGTGGTCTTCGTCATGGCGCCTGGCAAGTTCAGGCTGAAGCCCAACCGCGGCATGTTGTCTGTCGTCTCTTCCTTGCCGAAGTGAATGACCTCGTTCTTCTCGTTGATCACCTCGACGTCGAGACCCAGGCTTTGCAGTTCCTTGACCAATACTCGGAAGCTCTCCGGCACACCGGGGCTCTGAATCTGCTCGCCCTTGACGATCGCCTCGTACGTCTTGACACGACCGGTGATGTCGTCCGACTTCACCGTAAGCATTTCTTGTAGAATGTGCGCCGCACCGTAGGCCTCCAGCGCCCATACTTCCATCTCGCCGAAGCGCTGTCCGCCGAATTGTGCCTTGCCGCCCAACGGCTGCTGCGTGACCAGGCTGTACGGTCCGGTGCTGCGGGCGTGCACCTTGTCCTCCACGAGGTGGTGCAGTTTGAGCATCTGCACGACGCCGATCGTGACCGGTGAATCGTACGCCATGCCCGTCTTGCCGTCGAAAAGTTTTTGCTTGCCCGTCGTCGGCAGCGGCCATCCTGTGCGCTTGCTCACGTCGCTGGCCTTGACGATCAGCTCCTGAGTGCTCACGTCGCCCGGCTCCTCGTCGTGATAGCTTAACCACTCGCGCAGGGCGACGGTCTGGGCTACTTCGTTCGACTCGCTGCTGGTGCGGCGTTGTGCGTAACTCTCCGGCAGCACCTCGTTCGGATCGATCTGGCGCTCCTTGAGCCACTCGCGCAGCACGGAGTAGCGCGCGTAGGTGCGGTTGCGGAAGATCTGCTCCGGGTCGTAGCCCAGCGGCTCCAGCCAGTCGATCAGATAGATCAGCAGCGCGTCGTTGTCATCGCGCAGGTCACTCTCCGCGATCCCTTGCTGGCGCATCGATTCCCATGCCCGCTCCGTTGCCACCTGCCATGCCCTGTCGATCAACCAGGCACGCGCCAGTTCTGCCTCGATTTCCTCTTCTTTGGCGCCGTCAAAGACCGGCGTCTCGGCCTTGAAGCCCAACTGGCGAGCTGCCCAACCCAGATGCGCTTCTAGAATCTGGCCGATGTTCATGCGGCCCGGCACGCCCAGCGGGTTCAAGATGATGTCAACCGGTGTACCGTCCGGCAGGAAAGGCATGTCCTCCACCGGCACAACCTTGGAAATAACACCCTTGTTGCCGTGGCGGCCAGCCATCTTGTCGCCTTCGGTCAGGCGGCGGCGCTGCGCCACGCTGACGCGCACGATCTTCTCGACACCTGCCGGCAGGTCATTGTGCTCGTCGCGGTCGAAGACCTTGACGTCGACAACCTTGCCGCGCTCGCCGTGCGGCAGACGCAGCGAGGAGTCCTTGACCTCGCGGGCTTTCTCGCCGAAGATTGCCCGCAGCAGCTTTTCTTCTGGGGTCAGCTCCGTCTCGCCCTTGGGCGTGATCTTGCCCACCAGAATGTCGCCTGGCGTCACCTCCGCACCGATCCGGATGATACCTTCCTCGTCCAGGTCCTTCAGCGCATCCTCACCCACATTGGGGATGTCGCGCGTGATCTCCTCCGGGCCAAGCTTCGTCTCGCGTGCGTCGACCTCATGCTTCTCGATGTGGATCGACGTATATTTGTCATCCTGCACCAGGCGCTCGCTGACCAGGATGGCGTCCTCGAAGTTGCCGCCTTCCCAGCTCAGGTACGCCACCAATACGTTCTGGCCGAGTGCCAGCTCGCCCGCTTCGGTGCTGGAACTGTCCGCTAATACATCGCCAGCCTTGACCACGTCACCCTTGAAGACGACCGGTCGCTGGTCGATGCAGGTGCTCTGGTTGGAGCGATTGTATTTGCGTAGGTGGTAGACCCGCCGCGTGCCGTCGCTTTCCTGCACGATGACCTGATCGCCCACTGAACTGACAACTTCACCGTCGAAGCGGGCCGTCACTACCTGGCCGGAATCTATGGCTGCCTGGTATTCCATGCCTGTTCCAACCAGTGGCGCCTCTGGGCGCACGAGCGGCACCGCCTGGCGTTGCATGTTCGATCCCATGAGCGCTCGGTTGGCGTCGTCGTGCTCCAGGAACGGAATCAACGCTGCCGATACACCCACGATTTGCTTGGGTGACACGTCCATGAAACGGATGGCGCCCGGTTGCTCGAACTTGAAATCCTCGGCCTGGCGGGCGGAGGGGCGCGAGTTCTGGAATTCACCGACGGCGTTCAGTGTCGACGATGCCTGGGCAATAGGCGCCACTTCATCTTCGTCTGCAGTGAGATAGAGTACCTCGCGGCTGACAAAAGGCTTGACGCGCACGCGCTCCACTCCACCGATGCTGGCGATGTGCCTGGCGATCTCTTCGTCTACCACAGTGCCGCGCGTCGCAACCACCTCGCCCGTCGCCGGATTAGTTACATCCGCGTCAAGCGTGCGGCCGCTCAGCGTGTCTACTTTGGGCTCGACTTCCTTCAGAACACGACGATAGGGTGTCTCGATGAAGCCGTAGTCATTCACGCGGCCAAAGCTGGCTAGCGAACCGATCAGGCCAATATTCGGCCCTTCCGGCGTCTCGATGGGGCAGATGCGGCCATAATGGCTGAAGTGCACGTCACGCACATCGAAGCCGGCGCGCTCGCGGCGCAGACCACCTGGCCCCAATGCGCTCAGACGGCGCTTGTGCGTCAGCTCGGCCAGCGGATTGGTCTGGTCCATGAACTGGCTCAGCTGGCTGCCGCCGAAGAACTCACGCGTGGCTGCCACCACCGGGCGGATGTTGATGAGGCTCAGCGGCGTCACCTGGTCGGGGTCGCGGATAGACATGCGTTCGCGTACCACCCGTTCCATGCGCAGCAGACCGATGCGTAGCTGGTTCTGGATCAGTTCGCCGACAGTCTTGACGCGACGGTTGCCTAGGTGGTCGATGTCGTCAGGGCGACCCTCGCCGTTGTTGATCTGGATAATGCGTTTGATCACCGCAATCAGGTCGTCGTGGGTCAGGATGCGCGTCTTGGCATCCATATTGCTGATATCCAGCCCCAACCGGCGGTTGAGCTTGTAGCGACCTACTTTCCCTAGATCGTAGCGACGCGCCGAGAAAAACAGATTCTGTACAAAGTTCTGGGCATTATCCAGCGTCGGCGGGTCACCTGGACGCAGCTTTTTGTAGAACTCGAGCAGTGCCTCGTCCTCACCCTTTTTCGAGTCGCTGGTCGGGTTACTGGTTGTGTCACGCTCCAGGGTTGACTCGATGTAGGGATGGTCGATGTTGTTGTCGACATCAGTGAAGATCGCCCGGATTTCGTCGTCGGTGCCGAAGCCGATGGCACGCAGCAGAATGGTGACCGGTAACTTGCGCTTGCGGTCTACCTTGACGCTGACAATGTCGCGCTTGCTAGTCTCAAACTCAAGCCAGGCGCCACGGCTCGGAATCAATTTGGCGCCAGCCAGGTCACGGCCAGTCGTTCGATCCGGCTCAACTGTGAAATAGACGCCCGGTGAACGAATTAATTGGCTGACGACAACACGCTCGCTGCCATTGATGATAAAAGTGGCCGAGTCAGTCATCAACGGGAAGTCGCCCATAAAGACTTCTTGCTCGCTGACTTCACCCGTTTCCTTGTTCACCAGCCGTACTTTCACCCACAGCGGTGCAGCATACGTGTTGTCACGCTCGCGGCATTCTTCCTCCGGGTATTTTGGCTGGCCAAAATAGAAATCACAGTACACGTTGAGTGCACGTTGCTCAGCGTCAATTTCAATCCAATACTGCCCACCCACGTCAATAATCCACCACTGGTTGCCAGCAATCTCCACACGTACCCTGGCCTGCGACGTCAGCGCAACGCCTTGCCTGTTGAATTCGTTGACTAACACAGGGGATAGCTTGCCGCTGTCCAATTCACCGACGAAACTGTTGCCGAGCGTGAAAAGCTTAGACCCGCCGAAATGCAATTCCAATGTTTTGTTGAAACTGGCGATGGGTGTGATCTCGGCTAGCAGTTCCCGCAGCCCTTCCGTTTTGAACCATTCAAAACTGCGGAGTTGTACTTCCGTCAGGCGTGGCAAATCGAGCACGGCGGGCGTCCGCGCATAATTCTTGCGGCGCGCGCGCGATCCCTGGGTGAACACACCGGTTCCGTTTGCGGATGGGTTCATGTAATCCAGCTCCTTGATTGGCCTGAAAATAACAATAAGACACCTGGGCAGACACATTTCTCCATCCACACCACTGCGGTGGCCAAACTGTCTACATCCCGGTGCCTTGAACTCGACACTACTGTTTCAGACGTATTCTTCAATTGTACAAATCAAAACAGGTGAACCGTGGAGATGCATTGACAGCTGCTTGCTTCCATCTCCCCTGCTCACCTGAACTCCTACGATATGGATTGCCCGTTTCCATCGCCATAGCATCCAGCAAGATGCATGTCGTAACGGAAAACATTATCCCATGGCTGTCGACTTGTCAAATCTACCGAGGAAAAAATTTGCTTGAAATCGGCAAATGCTATCCCTGGATTCAACTTTTCTGCCTACGCCCATAGTCCTCCAGGTTAAGTCTGTTTTATGGCAAATAACTGTAATTTTAATTACAGTTGCCTGGCGAATATCCGCTGGTTTGCTCTTGCCCTCTTGGGGGGGCGGTGCGGGCGTTGCAGGTGGGGTGGCCACTTGGCGTCAGTATCCCAATTTTTCCCAAACTGAATTTTGAAATACGTCAAAATTCCTACTAGACAACGATACATTTTTGCTCTATACTGTGGGAGGAAATGGGGTGATGTGGGGCAAAATGTCGCATATTGCCTCCGGGTGGCGGTAAAGAGGGGGAATTTCCTCGGTTAGCTGCCCATTTGGGATAAGTGAGTTACCTGTTGTTCGGGGTGTTTTTTGTAATGTGTGGTGCGTAATGCGTACATACTTGCCGCACCAGGTATGAGTCTACGCATTGCGCATCACCATTACGGCCCGAAAAAGTGCCTGAGCGTTTGATGGCTGGTAGCAACGGGTTATCCATACAACGGCGCAAACACGATGTTTCTAGGGGAGTACACCCACAGCCTTGATGCCAAAGGGCGTCTGACCATTCCGGCCAAGTATCGGAATGCGTTGATGAATGGCCTGGTGGTGACACGGAATCCCTCTGAGAAATGTCTGTTTCTCTTTCCGCAGGATGAATGGGAGCGATTGGCTGAAAAAGTCAGTGCATTGCCTCTAACAGATCCCCGCTCAGCTGCATTTCGGCGAGCATTCTTCAGCGCTGCCGAAGACCTCCAGCCTGATAGCCAGGGGCGAATTCTGTTGAGTCAACGGTTGCGCGACCATGCTGAAATCGAAGCTGACATCGTAGTAGCGGGCATGAACAAGTTCGTCGAACTTTGGCGCCCAGAGACATGGGAACAGAAGGTAGTCTCGGAATCAGGAAACGCAGATTTTGGAAGCGATTTCTTCAGTACATTAAGTCTATAGCGAATGGGCGACCATAAAAACGTCGCTGCAGATCCGACCGGTGCTCATCATGTTCCCGTGCTTCTCGAGGAAGTTCTGCGCGGGCTGCAGGTCAAGGCTGGTTCGTGGTTTATCGACTGCACGCTCGGCGGCGGTGGCCATACTGCCGCCTTGTTGGCGCAATCGGCGCCAGATGGCAGGGTGCTGGGAATCGATGCCGACCCGGCAGCCATCCGGCGGGTGTCCGAAACGCAGGCCGATGCCATCGCTGCAGGTCGTCTGCTGCTCAGCGTGACGTCGTTTAGTCACCTCGAACGAGTGGCGGCGGACAACGGCTTTTCGCCGGTCGATGGAGTGCTACTGGATCTGGGCGTGAGTACCTTTCAGTTGCAGACGCCGGAACGGGGATTTTCGTTCTTGCAGGCCGGGCCGCTCGATATGCGCTTTGACCCGATGCAGGCTTTCAGTGCGGCCGATGTCGTCAATGACTGGGATGAAGGGGCGCTGGCCAATGTGATCTATCGGTATGGCGAAGAGTTGCAGAGCCGCCGAATTGCCCGCTATCTCGTCACACATCGTCCTTTCGTCACGACGGCACAGTTGGCGGATGCTGTGGAAAAGGCCGTTGGCGGGCGTCGGGGTAGCCGGATTCATCCAGCAACACGTACCTTTCAAGCGCTAAGGATTGTGGTGAACCAGGAGTTGCGGCAGTTGGAAGAGGCACTACCGCAGGCGCTACGACTGTTGAAGCCGGGTGGGCGACTGGCTGTCATCAGCTTTCACAGTCTTGAGGATCGTATCGTGAAACAGTGGCTACAGAACGAAGCAAGAACGTATGTCCCCGACCCGACCAGCCTGCACGGCGGGTTCGAGCGGCAACCAACCCTGCGTCTCCTCACCAAGAAGCCGGCTGCTGCTGGCGAAGATGAAGTGAGCCGCAACCCACGCAGTCGATCAGCCAAACTCCGCGTGGCTGAAAAGCTGCCCTAATCTAGGGTGAACCGTGATGTGTGACAAGTGAGCTACTGGCCCTCCCTCACACCACCCATTGCGAATCACTATATCGGGGGCTCTCCGTAGCTCTCCGTAGTGTAGGGGCGACGCATGCGTCGCCCCTACTACAACCTGACACAATGATCAACCTGTTTCGATTTGTTTGGTACTGTTATGCTACAGCGCACTAGTATTCCGTCGACTGTCCCGGCTGATATCCGAGAGTCGCTACAACAAACATTGGGCCGACGTTGGTCCGATGTGCTGCAGGAATTGTTGTGGTTGCCTGAAACCGCTCGGCAGTATCTGCTGTTTCTGGCGGTTGCGCTGCTGATTGCCGGCGGCATGACGCTCCAGGTCTGGTATTCGGTGCAGATCGGTGAGGCGCGCGCCGAGTTACGCCACTTGGCGGTGCAACAGCAGCGTATCGAGCGCGAGAACAGCGAGTTGATCTACGCAATCGCCACAGGCACGACCCTGGATCGCATTCGACGGGCGGCGCTTCAGCAGGGATACAAGCCGGCCACAAAGCGTGAATACATTCGCCGCGACGAGATTGTCGCCACAGCGATTCTTGAACTGGGACAGGAGGCGCTGCCGGCCGCTCCCCACGCCTCGCACGAATTGCCGGCGACAACCTCCTCACCCGCCACCGGTCCGTTGGATGCAGCTGGGCGAGCGCTGAGTGCTTCGGGCCTCTGGCTACAGGATGCCACTGCGCAAGCTCAGCAAAGTATCGCCCGCTTTGTTGACGGCATCAGAGAGCGATGGGTGCCATGAGCACAGCGCTGCCGGAACCCACTCGTTCTGCAGCGCCGCAGGCCATGAGTGAACAGCAGACGGTGACACTTGCATCCATCCAGAAACGCGATGTGTGGCGTTTTTGGATGCTCGTCTTTGTCTTTGGCATCTTGACGGTCTTGGTGTTGGTGCCCCTTTTTGTGCATCAGATCATCCAGTATGGACAGGCACGGCCGCCTGGCCAGTCCCATCAGGGTGAATCGCCGCGTGGGAATATTGTCGACCGCAACGGAGCGCTTCTGGCAGCCGATCGCTTCTCCTATGAGGTTTCGGCAACGCCAGACTATTTCC
>CAIRNL010000708.1 GCA_903879975.1 uncultured Chloroflexota bacterium
AAAAGTTCTACTGATGCTGATGTGTCGTGCCGGCAATCTCAGCGCCCGGCAATTGTAGTCCGGTGCTCAGCGGGGTCAAGGGCTACGCAAGTCGGCAAACAGCCGCCGACCCTTGACCCTGCCTCTGCGCCGGACGGTTCGCCGGTTAACGCTGGGATTGCCTCCGTCTGCGGGGCCGTCTCTGTGGTGGCCACCGGGTTGGCCGCCAGCGGTGGATTGATCCAGACCGCCTCCGGCACCTGGGGTGGTTTGGGCAAGCCCTTGACGAATCGTTCTGGGTGTGCGGCATAGGCCGTCTGCAAGACTTGCTGCCGTTGCAGGGTGAGCTGGCGGTCCAGCCCCCAGTGCATTGCCGCTGGCGTCATCAAACCAAGACTGCTATGGCGATGCTCGTTGTTGTACCAGTCGAAGAAGGCCGTTACCCACTCGCGTGCGTCGGCCAGACTCTCGAAGCGTTCGGGATAATCAGGCCGATACTTCAAGGTCTTGAATTGCGCCTCCGAAAACGGGTTGTCATCCGAGGTGTGTGGGTGGCTCTTGGTCACCCCCAGTTCCTCCAACAGTTGGGCTACCGCCTGCGCCGTCATCGGAGCGCCTCGGTCAGCATGCAGGGTGAGTTGGTCACGTTGAATGCCCTGCTTGCGACACGTCTCGCCAATCAGCTGTTCGGCCAGGTCAGCGGCTTCTACCTCGGCCAACAGCCAGCCCACTACATAGCGGCTGAAGATGTCCAGGATGACGTACAGATAGAAGTGCTGCCACTTGCCGGGTCCCCGCAGCCAGGTGATGTCCCAGCTCCAGACCTGGTTGGGCCCTGTTGCCAGCAGCTCAGGCCGCGTGTAGGTCGGATGTGTCCGCTGCTGCCGGCGCTCATTCACTTCGCCCTGCTCCCCCAGGATGCGGTACATCGTACTGATGGAACAGTAGTACTCGCCTTCATCCAACAGCGTCCCATAGACCTGGCGCGGCGCCAGGTCAGCGAAGCGTTCGCTGTTCAGCACTTCACGCACCGTTGTCTTCTCGGTTGCGCTGAGTGCCCGTGGCGACGAGCGGGGTTCCTGGAGCGGAACCGGAGTGGCGGCGGCCGGATGACGCAAGCGATAGAGCGTACTTCGCGGGAAACCCAGCGCAGCACAGAGCTTGTTCACCGGCACCGTATCACCCATGCCCTCGATGACCGCTTTCATGATGGTGCTACGCTCTGGCCCGTCAACGCGTGATCCAAGGCTTGTGCAAGCTTTTTTTGGGCGCCGATGATGAGTTCAGCCTGCGCCAGCTGGGCGCGTAACCGCTCATTCTCCTGCTGCAACCTGGCCACCTCCTGCGTTCTCAGCGTTGGCTTGCGGCCACGCACCTTGGTCGCCCCGGCCTGCAACTCGCCACTGGCTCGTTGGCGCCGCCACTCCACCAGGTGGGATGAATACAGCCCTTCACGCCGCAACAACGCACCAACTGCACCAGCTGCATGACACCGGTCGACATCCGCCAGGATGCGCAGCTTGTACTCGGCAGTGAAGGTCCGACGCTTGGGCGTCGGCCGTACTTCTGGTTCGGGCGCCGACAGCGGTTTGGCGCCATTCGGCTGGACTACAGTTCCATTGTGAGACAATGCATGATCCTCCTTCACCCTGATTCTACACGAATTTCGGCGTCGGTCGTGTCCCGTCTATTATAGACACACAGGGCAATGAGCAAGGCATACAGTTCTTGGATCACGCCGACCGGTTTCAGGCTGCGGAGGGGGCGGCCCGCCAGGCGTTGGTGGGTGTCAATTTCATCGAT
>CAIRNL010000709.1 GCA_903879975.1 uncultured Chloroflexota bacterium
GTGTTGCGGGCCAACGACCAGGTCTTCGCCGTCGCCGAGGGGCGGCTTGATGTGCATGAGAATACCCGCCACCTCGCGTTGGCCGATGCCGGTGCCGCGCCCCAGGACGCGGTCGATGCGGCGCACCATCATCAGGTTGGTGGCGCTGCGTACGTTGCCTACGACACCGGCTGTCAGTACGACGGTATCCCCTTCACCGATATACCCCCTGGCATTTGCCACGTTGATGGCGTCGGTCACGACCTCATCTGTGTTACTGAGCCGCTTGGTCAGGAGCGGATAGGTTCCCCAATAGAGCGTCAACTGGCGTTGTACCATCGGGCTGGGTGTCACGGCGATCAACGGGACTTCCGGGCGGAAGCTTGCCATCAGCCGAGCCGTGGCCCCACTCACGGTCGGTGCAATGATCGCCTTGGCTTTGGTCTCCGTGGAGGTGTAGACTGCCGCGTGGCAGATGGCGCCAGCCGCTGTGTAGATGCGCGGCTCGCTGTACTTGATTTTGGCGCCCATGCTCTGGCGCAGGCGTTCGGCCTCCTCGGCGATCTTGGCCATCGTCGTGACCGCCTCAACCGGGAACTGGCCTGACGCTGTCTCGCCGCTGAGCATGATGGCGTCGGTGCCGTCGAGCACGGCGTTGGCGACGTCGCTGGCTTCGGCACGCGTCGGCCGCGGGTTGCGAATCATGGAGTCCAGCATCTGCGTCGCCGTGATGACAGGTTTGGCCGCCACCAGACATTTGCTGATGAGCATCTTCTGAACGCTGGGCACTGTCTCTGGACTGGTTTCGATGCCCAGATCGCCGCGGGCAATCATGATCCCGTCGGCCGCGTCGATGATCGCGTCGATGTTTTTGACCGCATCGGGCTTCTCGATTTTGGCGATGACCGGCGTGGCGCGCCCGAGGGTCGAGTATCCCTGGATGATGTTCTTCAGTTCGTGCACTTCCTGTGACTTGCGCACGAAGCTCAGCGCGATCCAATCTACCTGGTGATCGAGGGCAAACTTGGCGTCTTCCAAATCCTTCGCGGTGAGCGCAGGAATGTCCAGCGACGCATCGGGCAGATTCATCCCCTTGTTACTCATCAACACGCCGGTCAACACGACGCGCGTGCGGATTTCGGTCTCACCTGTCTCCAGCACCTCCAACTCTAGCATGCCGTCATCGAGCAGGATGCGCTCGCCCGGCTTGACCGCCTTGGGTAATTCCTTGTACTGGATCGGCACGCGCCCCGGTTCACCGATGATGTTGTCGGTCGTCAGGATCAACTCCTGGTCGCGTTCCAACGGTACGCCACCCTCGCGCATCTTGCCCGTGCGGAGTTTGGGTCCCTGCAGATCCGCTAGGATCGCAAGCGGTTTTTGCAGTTGCTCCGAAACCATGCGCACGCGTTCGATGGTTTCGGCGTGATATTCATGAGTTCCATGGCTCATATTGAGCCGGGCCATGTTCATGCCAGCCGCAGCGATCTTGCGCAAAATAGGGAGTTCGCGGCTGGCTGGGCCGATGGTACAGACGATCTTGACACGCAACATATTGAACGAATTCCTCACTTCGTAGACGATTTTCGCGTAATGCTACCACAGTGGGAAGTGATCGGGAAGGAGCTTGAACGCGCAGGGCATACGATTTCAGCACACCCGGTGGCTCCTACGCTTTCCGCCGCTGTGGACGCTCGGGCGGAGCCAGGTTTGCTGAGCTACGCAGTGCAGTACATCCGGCGAATGTAGTAGTGGACTCGCCGGACTCACCCGCACATCCGCTGCGGCGCTTGCGCTGGCCTGCCGATCAGGCCACAACGGGCACCGCCGATAGCGAGTCCACTTCATCTTCACTGGTTTCGTAGGAGGCACTCTCTGCCTGAGCCTCGGCCTCACTCAACGTGCGCTCCCCCGCATCATAGCGGGCACGCGCATCTTCAAACTCTTCCTCGCTCATGCCAAGTGGTTTGTCGAGATCACCTAGGGCGCGATATAACCCGAATTTGAGCGTCCGCACCGCCTGCTGCAAGAGGCGCTCGCTGTGCGTCTCGGCAAAGGTCGATACGGCAGCTGTGGGTGAGAGCGGAGCGAGCTCATATTGTTTGGCCAA
>CAIRNL010000710.1 GCA_903879975.1 uncultured Chloroflexota bacterium
ACCCCGGCGACCGTCTGCAGGTAGCGGCCAAGAACAGGATAGATTCCCCAACCTGTGTGCCCAGCGAGGGCAGCTGCGTACCAGAACCAGGGTGCGACGACTGCGCCTTTGCTGGCTGCCGATGGCCGATTCCAGGAACGTGTCATGATCCAACTATAGTATCATGAAGGGGTGAATCCTCGCGTATTGCCGACTCATCTTTTACTCTGAAACGCAAAGGGGAGACCGATGCAGATCGCACACAAGACGTTTTTGATCAGTGGCGGCGGGTCGGGGCTCGGCGCTGCGACCGCGCAACTCCTGGTGGAGCGCGGCGCCCAGGTGCTCTTGGCCGATGTGAACGCCGCTGCGGGCGAGCAGATGGCGGCACAGCTGGGCGCTCGCGCCCGTTTTGTGCAGACGGATGTCACCAGCGAAGAGGCTGTGCGCCAGGCTGTCCGCCTTGCCGTCGCTCTGTTCGGCGCGCTGCACGGCGCAGTCAACTGTGCGGGGGTTGTTGTTGCCGAGAAGGTCATCGGCCGGAGTGGGGTGCACGATCTCGGCACGTTTGTGCGCGTGATCCAGGTCAACCTGGTTGGCACCTTCAATGTGATCCGGTTGGGCGCCGAGGCGATGGCGCGGAACGAAGCAGGCGAGAGCGGCGAGCGGGGCGTGATCATCAACACCGCGTCGGTGGCCGCCTTCGACGGCCAGATCGGCCAGGCCGCCTATGCTGCGTCCAAGGGGGGAGTGGCGGCCATGACGCTGCCCATCGCGCGTGACCTGGCGCCGCTGGGAATCCGTGTGGTGACGATCGCACCAGGCATCTTTGCGACGCCCATGCTGGCCGGCCTGCCTGAAGCGGCGCAGGCGTCGCTGGCGCAGCAGGTCCCCTTTCCGTCGCGGCTGGGCCGCCCGGAGGAATATGGTGCGCTGGCCGCTCATATTGTAGAGAACCAGATGTTGAACGGCGAAGTGATTCGCCTCGACGGCGCAATGCGAATGGGGCCGAGGTAGGTCGCTCAGTCCGGCTGGGACTTTTCCTTTCCTGGTGCATAGGAAGGCACGACCTCGATCACGACATCAGGTGGGAGGTGACTGATATCATTGACGATTTCGCCGTGCCACCGTTTGCCGTCCCAGCGCAGTTCGGAGACGGCGCAGTTGTGTGGGTCCCAACGGATCCAGTCGCCGCTGTTGCTGCCCAGCCACACGTCGAGCAGGCAGCTGATAATGCCGCCGTGCGTGACCAGCACGATGCGCTGGTTGGGATGGGCATCGGCCAGACCCTGCACTGCCGCTTTTGCGCGCTGGCCAAAACTCATGGGGGATTCGCCGTTGGGGGGCGTAAAGGTCGGATCCTGCGCCCAGCGCGCCCACAATTGTTCGTTGTCGATCAGGTCCTGGTAGGTACGTCCTTCCCAATCGCCGATGCTGAACTCGCGCAACCCCTCGTCGACAATCGCCTCCATGCCCAGTGCGGCGGAGATGGCAGCGGCGGTGCTGCGCGCACGGGGGAGTGGCGACACATAAAGGGCGTCCACCGGCGCAGTCATCTGCCGCTGCGCAAAGCGTTCGCCTGTAGCCTGTACCTGGAGCCGTCCCCGATCGGTCAATGGCGCATCCATCGCGCCATACCACCGCTGTTCGTGATTGGCGGTGGTCTCTCCGTGACGGACCAGAATCACACGGGTATTGGTCATTTTCCAGCGGCTCCTTCACGGCCTACGGAAAGGGACGAATGAATAAAAAAATTGCGTGTCTGATTGACACCCACCTTGCCCCATGTTACACTACTGTCAAGATGTCACCAAAGCAACAGAGTGTACGAAATTTGCGCGCCAGGTTTGATAGGATGCCGTCCGGGTGAGATTCATCTGGGACTTTGTGCGCGGAATGAGCGGATGATCGCTCGAGCTGGCCAGGCAAAGCTCTCCAGAAGGAGAGCTTTTTTGTTTGCCCAGGCTCGCCTTGTTGGCGAGTGCAGGCCACAGGTCGTTCGGCACAGGGTGGTGGGGTGTACCTGAAAGAACAAATGTTCTTTTTTCGCCCTAGGAGAGAAAATGGTCAAGGTGGGCATTGCCGGGGCAACCGGCTATACGGGAATCGAACTGGTGCAACTGATCCAGCGCCATCCGCAGGTGCAGCTCGGCTGGATCACGAGCGCGAGCAGCGCAGGCAAACGCCTCAACGACATTCATCCCGTACCATGGGATGATCCGTTGATTTCACTGGAGGATGCCTACGACCGAGCCGGCGAGGTCGATGCGGTCTTTCTCTGCCTGCCCCACGGACACTCTATCGGCGCAGCTTGCACCTTCGCCGGCGCGGGCATCCGTGTCATCGACCTCAGCGCTGACTTTCGCCTGGAGCAGCGTTGATATTGTTGCCATCTAACAAACGCATGGCAATCATGATAGATGACAATACGGC
>CAIRNL010000711.1 GCA_903879975.1 uncultured Chloroflexota bacterium
GGGACGGATGCCGAGCTGCGCTCGGCTGTGCTTGGCGTTCGTAATCCGTCCTTTATCCGCTGTGGTCAGTTCAATACTACAGCGGATTTGGACGGGGACGGATGCTGAGCTGCGCTCGGATATGCTTGGCTGCGCTTGGCTGTGCTTGGCGTTCGTGATCCGTCCCTTCATCCGCTGTGGTCAGTTCAATACTACAGCGGATTTGGACGGGGACGGATGCTGAGCTGCGCTCGGCCAGCATCCGCTCGACCACCCGGCCGGCGCGTGCGCTGGAATCGCCGAAGAGGCCCAGCCGCGCCATGGCCTCTTCGTAGGCAGGCACGGCGTCGCGCACGCGCACGTCGACGAAGACGCGCTGCAGCCGTGGCTGGTGCTGCCCTTTCTCCACGTCGGCCAGGGGCAGGGCGTTGCATTCGGCGTAGACCTGGTTGAGATAGTGCCGTTCCAGGTCGTCGAGATCAAGGGGCGCCAGGCGTTCCAGCAGCGCGTTGCCGCGGCGCAGTTCGCCGATGGCGATGACCGGCTGCAGCTCACCCTGCCAGGCTGCGGAGGCGACGAACGCCGCGCCGATGCTGTCGGCGATGGACACCAAAGGCTGCATCAAGGAAGCGGGGTCGAAGCCGGCTTCCTCGAACTCGGCGCGCAGCAGCGTCCTGTCGAGGTCGGCTTTCGGCGCCGGTGCTATCAGCTGCGCATACTGCCCTGCCACCGCCGGCCGTGCCAGCCATTGGCCGAGCAGGTCAAGATCATGCTGCATCTGCTCGGGCGCGTCGGTGAGCAGCGGCAGGGTTTGCAGCAGGGCGTCACTCAGGGCGCGCTGGATCGCCGCCTGCACCGCCTCCTGCCGCCTCCGATCAGCGCTGTGCGCTTCCAGACGGGTGCGTGCGGCTTCGTAGAGCACGGAGGTGGCGAGACCGGCATACTCGGCTGCGATACCGATCAGCAACTGCTGGGTTGAGGAGTTCAGGGCGTTGAACCATTCCATAAGGTGTGCTGCTCCATGGGTGCCCGCTCCTGGTAGCGGGATCGGCGTTGGACGGCCAGCCGGCCCGGCGACAGGCTGCGGAGGCAGTGTCGGGGCGTCAGGGACTTCTTCGGGCGAAACCAGGACATACGCCGTGATCGGCCACAGTATCGCGTAGCCGGCGTCCCACTGTCAAACAGCCTGGCGAGGCCGTCCCTCTGTCCCTTGCAAGCCCTGCGCGTTTCCACTGCGCTACTCTCAGCACGGGTGTTCTGCTGGTGGGGGCGTGGGAGGCGGGCGGCCTGCCTGACCTGGTCGTGCCTGCCGCGTCCTGTGCGGCGCTGCGCCCGGGCAAGCGCCTGACGGGGATCTCCTTTCATCGTCTGCTCGGCGCGTCGGCCGACGCGCAGGACGCCTGCCTGTGCGCCGTGTCAGCGTGCCAGGGGGCGGCGGCAGACACTCGCCCACGAAACCGGCCACTGACTTCCTCCCGACAGAGACCGAAACTCTCTGCGCCGATTCGGTATACTCTCCCCCAATGGAGCAGGAATCACACCCCTGTCAGCACTTTGCCGACCACCCGATCATCGACCGGGACCTGGTACCCCGCTATGACCTGCCTTCCGCAGCCTATCAGCGCATTGACCATACTGTGCTATACTCATAGAATCCAGTTGAGTGATCCGTTCGACGACAACGGCAGAGAGGAACAATAGATGAGGGCTGACAGCCTGCACATGGTCAAGGTGTTCAGTTCTGGCGGCGACGTGCACTACATTCTCCCCCACTTCCAGCGGGAGTACGCCTGGGAGAAGCCAGAGTGGCAAACTCTGCTCACGGACATTTTCAGCGTCTACGAAATCTACGACGACGAGCAACCGCCCGAACATTTCATGGGGTCGCTTGTGGTGATCAACGACGGCACTCAGGCGGGCACAGTGCCGGTCTTTCGCCTGGTGGATGGCCAGCAGCGCCTGACTACCATCTCCCTCTTGCTGTGCGCCCTGGAGCGGTTGCTGGACGGCGATGACATATACTCCAGCCTGTGTCGCAAATTGCGTCGGATGCTGGTCAACCAGGATGAGGGCGGCGATCTCCACTACAAGTTATTGCCCACAGTTAAATATAGCGACCGAGCCTGCTATTGCGCCATCGTCACGGGCAGGCAGCCGCCAGAGGGGGTGGAATCCAAGGTCCCCAAGGCATTTGCCTATCTGACCAGTCAACTGGACTATCGTTTCAAGAGTGACGGTATCGATGCCAACCGCCTCTTCAACGTCCTGATGACCAGTTTGCAGGTCGTCTTCATCAACCTTAGCCCCAACGAACGCCCCTAC
>CAIRNL010000712.1 GCA_903879975.1 uncultured Chloroflexota bacterium
CATGTCTATGGCGCGCGCGGCTTCATTCGTTTCCTCGCGCCGGCTGCACGCATCTACGAGGCTAACACCAACTTGGCTGGTGGCGTGGCGCTGCTGGAGAATGCCTTTGGCGAAACTGCCGAAGTGCACGCGTTGGATGTGAGCGAAATTGGCACAGCGGTCGAGACGGCACTGCTGGAGAAAGCACGTGTTCTCATGCCGCGCCTGCCCTTCGACGCCATCGACATCCTGGTGATCAAAGAGATCGGCAAGAATTTCAGCGGTACAGGCATGGACACGAATGTTGTCGGCCGGCTCATGATCCCACGCATGGCGGAGGATCACAAGCCAGACGTGGCAGTCATTGTCGTACTCAATCTCGCGGAGGAAAGCCATGGCAATGCCTCCGGCATCGGGCTGAGCAACGTCACGACGCTGCGCGCAGTCAACCGCATCGACTGGGTGGCAACCTACACCAACTCGGTGACATCGGGCATCTTCGGCATGCAGCGCGTCCATGTACCGATCACGATGGCTGACGACCGCCGCGCGTTGGAGGTGGCGCTGCGCTGCTGCGGCGAGCCGGCATCCCAGGCGACCTGGGTGTGGATCAATAACACCAGCAAGCTGCGCCGGCTCTGGGTCAGCCCCAATCTGCGCCAGACCGTAGAAGAGAGCGCCCATCTGCGTCTGGTGCGCGAAGTTGCGCTGCAATTCGATGCGAGCGGACGGCTGCTTCAGCCATGGGAGATGCCAAACGAATGAGGAAGGTAGGACAGGATCGGATTCATGGCAAAGCTGAAACTGGACTTGCACGACATCTACAACCGCAGTGATAAAATCGAAGCCGAACTCAACCGCATTATGCAGGAGGCGGTCGACCGGCGCATCGAACTGGTAGAGATTATCCCTGGCAAAGGCAGTGGCCAGCTCAAGAAACGCGTGTTGCGTTTTCTCAATCAGCCAGACATCCGCGCGCTCTACCATCGTCTCGAGAAGGACGACAAAAACTTCGGACGGGTTTTCGTTCACTTCCGACACTGAGAAACTGTATGCCCAGGCCACTGCGACCATGCAGTCTCCCAGCGAGCAGGTTTGTACAGCACGTACAGGGATGCAGCGCTATTTTGCATTGCCATACCAGCCGACCCCGCCTCATCGAAGGGCGGGTTTTTTGATGGAATGCATTGGAGGATTGAAAACAGTATGAACGTCTTGATTGTTGGTTGCGGTCGCGAAGGGTCCGAACTGGCGCGCTCGATCGCTGCTCAAGGGCACGCCGTCACGATCGTCGATGCCAATGCAACGCGCTTCGATCAGCTCGGCGCTGACTTTGCCGGTCGCACAGTGCAAGGCGTCAGTTTTGACCAGGGCGTGCTGGAACGTGCCGACATTGCCCACGCCGACGCTTTTGTCGCTACCACGCAGAGCGACAACGAGAATATCGTAGCAGCAAAGATCGCCCGCGACGTCTACAAGGTGCCGCACGTGGTGGCGCGCGTCTACAATCCGGGCCGCCGCGAAGTGTATGAGCGGCTGGGGTTGGCCACGGTCACGTCGACCTCGTGGGGTGCGCGACGTATCGAGCAGTTGATTCTGCATCCTGACGTGATCGACATGGAACAGATCGGCGGCGGCGAAGTTCGCCTTCTGCGCGTGAGTGTGCCTGTGGTGTGGCACGGCAAGCCCGCCAGCGGGATTCTCGACGGCAATGCCGTGGTCTGTGCCGTGGAGCGTAGTGGCCATGCCTTTGTGCCCAAGGCAAGTGACATGCTTCAGGCGGGCGATATCGTCTACCTGTCGATCCCGGCTGTGCTTCAGTCCGAAATTATCGAATTCACCCGCGCAAACCCGCCACATCAGGAGTAATCACTATGTTCGTGTTGATTGTTGGCGGCGGCAAGGTCGGCTCGCACCTGGCACAGCTGTTGCTCGAAGAAAAGCATGAGGTGCGCGTGATCGACAATCGCGCCGATGTGCTGCTCAAACTTCATCGAGAACTGCCGGCCGAGGTCATCCACAAAGGCGACGGCACCGACCCTGTACGCTTAGAGCAGACTGGGATTCGGCGCGCCAACGTCCTGGCGGCTGTAACCGGCAACGACGAGGCCAACCTGGTGGCGACAAGCCTGGCGCGCTTCGAGTTCAGCGTACCGCGCACGATTGCACGCGTTAACAACCCGCGTAATCAGTGGCTGTTCAACGCAGAGATGGGGGTCGACGTTGCCATCAATCAGGCCGACATCATGGCCAAGCTGATTGTCGAGGAAATGTCGCTGGGCGATATGGTGACGCTGCTCAAATTGCGCAAGGGCGATGTTGAGTTGGTGGAGGAAAAGATCGCCGAATCGGCTATCGTCAACGGAAAGGCAATTCGCGAGATTGCATGGCCACCCCATTGCACGGTTGCTGCGGTGTTACGCAAGGGCGACGTGATTGCGCCCAACGGCAGTACAATCTTGCAGGCGTACGACGAAGTGTTGGCCGTAGTGCGCACCACAGAGCGCAAAGCCCTGGCTAAGTTGCTTGGGCGCCAATAGGGACGCCGTTCCGGCTGTCCCAGTTTGATGGAGCAAGGTGCTTTCGCATGTCACAACCGACTATAAAACGCCTTTCGATGGGCACGCTGCTGCTTGGGCGCCGCCTGGCCACCGAAGAGGCGCCGCATCAGACTATCAGCAAGACAATCGGCCTGGCAGTCTTCGCCTCAGACGCGCTGTCGTCCGTCGCCTACGCCACGCAAGAAATCCTCATCATTCTCTCGGCTGCCGGTGCAGCCTATTTCGGTCTGTCGATCCCCATTGCCGTCATTATCATCGGGCTGCTCGTCGTTCTCACCGTCTCGTACCGACAAACGATCTATGCCTACCCTGGCGGTGGCGGCGCCTATATTGTTGCACGCGACAATCTGGGCGACGGCCCGGCGTTGACGGCCGGCGCCGCTTTGCTCACCGACTACATTCTCACCGTGTCGGTCAGCATCTCGTCGGGCGTGGCACAGATCGCGTCGGCCATTCCAGCAGTCTTTCCGTACCGCGTCGAGTTGGCCTTAGGGCTGATTGCACTCATCACCATCGTCAATCTGCGTGGTGTCAAGGAATCAGGCAGCG
>CAIRNL010000713.1 GCA_903879975.1 uncultured Chloroflexota bacterium
CGACGCCAACGCCGCGCCGGCCAACCTCCCCTCTCGCTGGGATGGGCGGCGTACACCACACATATCTGCCGTATGTGGCCAAGGATGGTAATCCCATGGACCTAGCGTCGGAACCGACAATGACCCCGACGCCGACCAAGACGCCCACGCCACAGCCGCCCACGGCCACGCCCACACCGCAGGCGACCCCCTTCCCACCCGGACCGCCGAGCAAACTGGGCATCTTTGTCGGCCACAATGATCCGGCTGTCTTCGAACTGGCCAAGACACAGGCGGTTGCGGTCGTCAAGACGCTCGAACTGGACCCCAATTTTGTGGCCGAGATCAAGCGCACATCGCCACATACCAAGATCATCGGCCGCATTGCGCTAGACCAGATCAATCTGGCCTCTATCGATCCGATCGCCGAAGCGCGGCGCTTCGTGGATGCTGTGCTGCCTTATGCCGACGATCCGGCGCGCCGTCCTCACTTCGACGGCTGGGAATCGTACAATGAGCCGGTTGCAGGAAACTATGAAGAGATGGCGCGGTTCGCCGAACTGGAGGCCGAACGCACGCGCCTGCTGGGCGACCGCGGCATCCGCAGCGTCATCGGTAACTTTGGTACCGGCCAGCCGCCGATGGAACAGTGGCCCGCCTTTCTTCCCGCTGTCCAAACCGCCATCCAGTACGATGGCTGGCTCGGCTTACACGAGTACGCGGCACCCACGATCTACTACCTCTCTTCGGTAGAGAACAAGGGGCGTTATCCAGGCGTGACACCGCAGGATACAGGCTGGTTGACATTGCGCTATCGCAAGGTTTACAGTGAAGTGCTGATCCCGGCAGGCTTGCAGCTGCCGCTCGTGATGACCGAACTCGGTGTCGATGGTCTGGTTCAGAATCGCCCGGGACCACCGGACGCACGCGGCTGGCAGGAGTTCCAGCGGTACTGGGCTGAAAACGGCTACGGCCTCTGGGGACCGGGTGCGTATGTCGAGCAACTGGTCTGGTATGATAACGCAATGCGCCAGGATGACTATGTCGTCGGCGGCACGATCTACGCACTGGCGCCCACGGGTGGTTGGGAGACCTACGATATCCGTGGGGCTTGTGCCGGCGTTCTGCAACAATACCTCAGCGTGCACGCACCGGTCTGACGGTTGTGACGTACTCACAATCAGATCGGTGCCATTGATTTGTGAAAAAGGGTGGGTCGTATGCCATGGGTTGAAATGCATCGCGGGCTGGCCAACGCCTCAACGCTCTTTGTGGCCGCCCTTGCTATCTGGGCCATCTTCTTGCGCCTGCGCTCGCAACCCCTCGACGGGAGCTGGTTGGGGGCAGCCGTCATCGGCGAACTCCTCCTGCTCACTCAGTTTGGCGTCGGCTGGATTCTTTGGTTCGAAGGGGTGGGAACGGCGCTGCCACGTGCCTGGATCCACATTCTCTATGGTGTCGTTGCCGTCATCACGTTGCCTGCTGCCTATCTCTATTTCAGCAAGATTCAAGATCCAAAGGTGCAGACCGTCGCAATGGCGGTGGCCTGCGCGTTCCTGTGGGGCATTGTGCTGCGCTCGTCTCAGGTGGTCTTTATCCCGGTTTCCTAAATAGCAGGGGCACAACAAAGTGTGCCACTAGATGTAGGTTTGATTTTCAGCATGAGGCCTGCTAGAATTGCTGCTTGGCAGGAGAAGTTGTGAATGGGGCAGCGGCCTGCCCGCCACCGCCCCGACGGCAACGTGCTGCTAGCCCGCGCTGCACTCGATGGGAGGTGTGCTCTTCATCTCAAACGAAAGGCGTTC
>CAIRNL010000714.1 GCA_903879975.1 uncultured Chloroflexota bacterium
ATCATCAGCGGCACATCCAGCCGCACCAGTTGCTGCGCTACGACAAGCGGTACAATGACCGCTGAGATGCCAAGGATGAAGAGTACATTGAAGATGTTGCTGCCTACCACATTGCCCACGGCAATGTCTGCCTGACCGCTCAAGGCGGACTGCACACTCACGGCCAGTTCAGGTGCACTGGTGCCAAACGCAACGATGGTCAGGCCGATGATGAGCGGTGCGACGCCCAACGCGGCGGCCAGCCGGCTCGCGCCACGCACAAGTGCCTCTGCACCCACGACCAGCGTGAGCAGCCCTCCAATTAGTAATCCAAACGCAATCCAAGACATAGTGTGAGCTCCGATCCTTTCAAGACTGAGTTGATGGGCGGCTGGACGAATGGTCGTTGCGCCGGCTGTGCAGCTCGCGCCCCAGCGCAATGCCCAGCGTGATGACGGTGAGCGGCATGACGAACAGCAGCATAAAGTCGCGGTATTGCATCGTGCGCGGGTGGCTGGCGGCGTCGAGCAGCAGATACGTGGTATAGGCGACGTAGTAGCCGAGGAAGACGGCGCCCTCCCACCGCGCGATCACGTTGCCGGTGAGGAAGATCGGTAGACAGGCAACGGCGACGGCTACCATGAAGGGCAAATCTACGCTCAGTACGGCTTGGCTCACGGGAATGCCGTCTGGCGCCCCAAAGGCCGCCAGACCCAACACGGACAACAGGTTGAAGATATTGCTGCCCACGACGTTGCCGACAGCGATGTCTCGCTCTCCCTTGAACGCAGCCAGCAGCGATGCAGCAATTTCGGGCATCGATGTTCCAACCGCAACGATCGTCAGGCCGATGACCAGTTCGCTTAAGCCAAAGAAGCGCGCCAGATTGCTGGCGCCATCGACAAAAAACTGCGAACCGAGGACGAGCATTGTCAGTCCCACTACGATGAGTACGACATGGAGCGCCGAACGACTGGCACTGCGCGGCACTCGTTCGGCGTACTCTGCCGCATATTCTGCCTCGACGGCTGCGTTGCGCTCGCGCCGGCTCTGCCAGATCAGGAAGGCCAGGTAGAGAAGTATGCAGGCAAAGAGGGCAGCGCCCTCGACTCTGCCTAGCGTCCCGTTGAGGGCCAACACCCAGACCAGTATCGACGCGCCGATCATGATCGGCACGT
Source organism: uncultured Chloroflexota bacterium (assembly GCA_903879975.1). Taxonomy (GTDB): domain Bacteria; phylum Chloroflexota; class Anaerolineae; order Caldilineales; family Caldilineaceae; genus Caldilinea. The sequence continues at coordinate 1,158 of CAIRNL010000714.1, forward strand.
CCAGCCGCACCAACTGTTGGGCGACCAGGAGCGGTGTGATGAGCGCAGATGCGCCCAGGATCAACAACACGTTGAGGATGTTGCTGCCAATGATGTTGCCCAACGCAATCTCTGGCTGACCGGAGATCGACGACTGCAAGCTTACGGCAAGCTCCGGTGAACTGGTACCAAACGCAACGATCGTCAGCCCGATGATCAGAGGTGGCACGCCGACTGAAGCCGCCAACCGACTCGCTCCACGTACCATGATCTCGGCACCAACCACCAGGATAGCAAGCCCGCCGATCATCGCGAGAATCATCATCCCCATACTCTGTCCCTTTGTCTGGGCGCGCTTCCTGCGCCTGACGTCGCTGTGGTTCTTGTGTGCCCGTTCATCACACTATGATAGCAGATAGGCAGCGGGCGCCCATAATCCAACGTGCCATTTGCCGACCGACCGAAAACGGGCCGCCACCTGGGCGACCCGTTTTCGATGTTGTTTGATTCGCAGGCGCGGCAGGGGGCAGCCTCGCCTTGCATCAGTCGGGCAGCTGCGGCGCAACGATATCGAACCAGAACTTGCCACGACGTTCATTGCTCAGTGGTACGTGGATATGTTTGATCTCCATGTACTCCTTGATCCCCCACGTGCCCAATTCGCGGCCGATGCCGCTTTGCTTGTAGCCGCCAAAGGGTGCCTCTGCGTTGATCATGTGATAGTCGTTGATCCAGATGGTGCCCGCCTGCAGCCGCCTGGCGACGCTGATCGCTGCCTCCGCGTCGCGACTCCAAACGCCCGCTGCCAGCCCGTAGATCGTGTCGTTGGCCATGCGGATGGCGTCTTCCAGCCCGTCGTACTTGATGACACACAGCACAGGGCCGAAAATCTCTTCCTGCGCAATGCGCATCGAGTTGTTGACGTCCGTGAAGATGGTCGGCGAAATAAAAAAGCCGTTCTGCAGCGCAGGATCGGTCGGCCGCTTGCCCAGCAGAATCGGCGTGGCGCCTTCCTCGATACCCAGCCGGATGTATTCTTCGACGGTGCGCAGCTGGCCCGCTGAGATCAGCGGGCCAAGGTCGGTCTCGCCCTCCCCTGGCAGGCCGACCTTGAGCTTGGACGCGCGTGCTACCAGGCGTTCGACGAATTCGTCGTAGATGCTGGCCGGAACGAAGAGCCGTGTGCCCGACTCACAGGCCTGCCCGTTGTGCATGAAGGTCGCCCAGAGGCTGCCGTCTACGGCAATATCGAGGTCGGCGTCTTCCAGGATGATATTGGGGCTCTTCCCACCCAGTTCCAAGGTCACTTTCTTGATGGTGCTAGCCGCCTGCTGCATAATCTCGCGGCCAACTTCGGTGCTGCCGGTGAAGGCGATCTTGTCGACTCCGGCATTGGTGCAGATTTCTGGGCCGACTACCTGGCCAGGGCCGGTGATGACGTTGAAGACACCCGGCGGCAGCAGGCCTGTTTCGTGGAGGATCTCCGTCATCTTGAGCAGGCTCAAGGGCGTAAAGCTGGCCGGCTTGATCACAACCGTGTTGCCGGCAGCCAGCGCTGGCGCGATCTTCCAGATCGCCATCAGGAAAGGAAAGTTCCATGGGATGATCTGCCCGCAGACACCGATGGGCTCCCGCAGCACGAAGTTGTAGGACATGGCCGGGAAGGTGATCTGCGGCACCGGTTCCAGTCGCTCCAACTCTGCCAGTTTGGCAAAGTGGCGAAAGTGGATCAGTCCCACGGGGATGTCGAGCAGGTAGGCTTTGCGCCACGTGCAGCCGCCATCGCGCATCTCTGCCTCAGCAATCTCATCCTGGCGCGCCTCTATGGCGTCGACCAGGGCATGCAGCAGCCGTGAGCGGTCGCCGGGCGCCATGGTGGCCCAGTAGCCCTCATCGAACGCACTGCGTGCTGCAGCGATCGCCAGCCGAGTGTCCTCGATGTCGGCCTGGGCGATCATCGCCAGGCGTTCGTTGGTGGATGGATCGACGGTCGGGCGATATTGTTCGGCAAGCGGCGTTCGCCACTGGCCGTTGATGTACAGGTTGTAGTACGCTACGTCGCCGTTTGTTTTTGACATAAATAACCTCGACCAGAGTTGGGAACAGGCAATGAACAACAGCACCGGCAGCGCCGAGAAGCACCCGCTGGCCGTGCCGATTTCACCCTACCGTGATGGGATGTAGAAACCAGAATGTTCGGACATCCCCGCTGCCGAGAGGGC
>CAIRNL010000715.1 GCA_903879975.1 uncultured Chloroflexota bacterium
CCCGGCTACAACGATTTGGTCTCCGACCTGGCCGACCTCAAGGTACGCCTGCAGCACTTCCACACGCTCAGTGAGATCGATACAGCGCTGGGCCAGGTGCGCCAGAAAGAAGACATCCTGAACCGTGTCAAGGTGCTGAGCGAAGCCAACCCGATGCTCGGCCTGCGCGGCGACCGCCTGAGCGTCGTCATGCCAGAAATTACCGAGATGCAGGTGCGGGCCATCCTCGAAGCAGCCATTCACGTCAAGAAGGAAGGCGTGGACGTCCATCCTGAGATCATGGTTCCGCTGGCTGGGCACGCGAACGAGCTGAAGTACGTGAAGGAAATCGTCGACCGTGTGGCAGCTGAGGTCTTCGCAGAGAGCGGGACGACCGTCGTCTTCCAGTATGGCTCTATGGTCGAGGTTCCGCGTGCGGCGCTCACCGCCGACGAATTGGCCGAATACGCCGAGTTCTACAGCTTCGGCACAAACGACCTGACGCAGACTACCTTCGGCATGAGCCGCGACGACGCCGAAGCCAAGTTCCTGATGGACTACACAGAGAAGGGTATCCTGCCCACCAATCCGTTCCAACAGCTGGATCGTGGCGGTGTCGGCAAGTTGATCGAACTGACCGTCAAGTTGGGGCGCACCACGCGACCGGAGATGCACATGGGCATCTGCGGCGAGCACGGCGGCGACCCGAACAGCATCGAATTTTGCCACATGGCCGGCCTCAATTACGTGAGTTGCAGCCCGTTCCGCGTGCCCATTGCGCGGCTGGCTGCGGCGCAGGCCGCCGTGTCTCATGGGTGAGCGGTTGGTTGTTCTCCGGTTTCCTCCTTGTGGAACAGGGGCGGGCAAATGCCCGCCCCTGTTTCATGGTTCTCCCCATCCAGCGATCCCCACCGCTTTCAAAACAGCCGTGCCGCGACCGTTTCTACGTTATTTGACATAGATTGGCCGTACCTGGCATCCATCATTTAATTGACTACAATCCATCTTTTTCAGGGTTTTTCCGACAACGCAACCGACTTTTGACGTAGATACAAGACAACTTTGCTCCGTGTTTGGCGCATGCTTGCTTCGCTATCCTTGATAGTAGAACAACGCTGGGAGGAATACATGCGTGGAACACGGCAATCACGGAAGTCATTCGTTACAATTCCTGCACTTCTCTGTCTACTGCTCACCTGCGCCCTGTTGCCACACCATGCACGAGCCCAAGCCGAAACGCCTGCGACCTGGCTGTTGCGGTTTCAGCCAACGGCGAGCGAGGGCGAACGGGCGCATACGTTCGCGCGGCTCGGCGCCACGCCTGTGCGCTGGCTGGCCCACAACACGGTCGTCCAGGTGCAGGTGCGTGCGCCAGGCGCGGTCTTTGCCAGTCAGGCACTGGCAGATGTGGCCGACTCCATTGACTACCTGGAACCTGACAGCGTCGTCACCGGCGACAGCACGCCGAACGACCCCGCCTTCAGTGAAGCGAGCAAGGTGTATGGCCTGAACAAAGTGGAAGCAGCGACTGCCTGGGATTTCAGCAGTGGCCGCAGCGACATTGTGCTGGCCATCCTTGACACCGGGATCGACCGTGGGCATATCGAGTTTGCCGGCCGCATCGTGGCCGGCTACGACTTCATCAACGACGACGATGCCCCGGACGACGATCATGGCCATGGCACGCACGTCGCCGGCATTGCGGCGGCTGCCGCCGACAACGGTCAAGGGAGTGCCGGCGTCTGCCCGCGCTGCCAGATCATGCCGGTCAAGGTATTGGGCAGCGGCAACAGCGGCACCTGGGGCACAGTTGCTGCCGGCATCTATTTTGCAGTCGACAACGGCGCGCGGGTCATCAACTTGAGCCTGACCAGTTCGGCCACCAGCCGCACACTCGAAGATGCGATTGCCTATGCCCAGGAACACGATGTCATCGTCGTGGCTGCGTCGGGCAATGCAGCCAGTTCAGTGCCTTACTATCCAGCGGCCATCCCGTGGGTGGTCGCCGTAAGCGCCACGACCGACGTCGATACACTATGGTCTTCCAGCAATATAGGTGAACACCTCGACCTGGCGGCGCCGGGCAATCGCATCTACAGCACCTACAAAGAGGGCAGCTACGCGTACATGACGGGAACCAGTATGGCCTCGCCCTATGTCACCGGCCTGGCAGGGCTGGTCGCCAGCCTCGACAGCACGCTCACTGCGAGCACAATCATCGACCTGATGGCGGCCAATGCCGATGACCTGGGTGATGAAGGCAAGGATGCCCATTTCGGCTACGGCCGCATCAATGCCTATGCCACCCTGCTCGCCGCCAACGGCGGTCGTCCCCCTGCTGCCGAGCCGGAGCCGCCGACTGCCGGATCCAGCCTCTACCTGCCGGCAGTCGTGCGCAGCTAGACGGCCTGCCCGGCCGGAGGCTGACGTCGGTCTGCCGGACAACCCAACAGTTTCTCTGCGGCTGACGAGGTGCGCTGGCACCTGATACTACCGAACCTTGTTGCGGGTGCGCCCACAATTCGGTCTCCCTCCCTGTTGTATTTAGGTTCCTGCTTTTGGTGGGCCTGCGGTATAATGGAGCACATGAATGGATGTTCTATTTGCTCACTTCAGACTGTGCCATGATTCTCGCATTGGACCTCGACGATACACTGCTCTGCACGGACAAAAGCGTCAGCCCCGCCAATCGCGCTGCATTACGGCGCTGGCAGGAACATGGCCATGAGGTCATCGTGGCGACCGGCCGTCCACCGCGCAACGTAGCTGCTGTCTTGCCCACAGAGATCTTGGACGTGCCGCGCATCGTCTACAACGGCGCACAAGCCATCGTAGACGGGACAATCGTCTATGACAATCCAATTCCTACTGCCGACGTGCGCTTCATGCTGGAGTGGACGGCAGAACATGTCCCGGATTGGTATGTCGGTCTGGAGATCGGGGATCAGCTCTTTGTCAACCGGCACTTTGCCAAAGCCGGCCCTTTTGAGGTCGCCGATCTCATGAGCCTGAGCGATCTGCCGGCTGCCAAGATGCTCTTCTTCTTTCCCGACGGGCGCCGCGAGATCGCCCCACTGCTGGCCGCATTGCCGCCGACGACCCGGGCCCTGGTGACGCCCAAGTTCAGCCTCGTACAACTCTGCGCCGGCAGCGCCGACAAGGCCCACGCCCTCGCCTACCTGGTTGGCTGCAACGAGCGCACACTGGCTGATGTCGTCGCCATCGGTGACGACATCAACGACATCGAAATGGTGCGGTGCTGTGGGCTGGGCATCGCTGTCGAAAATGCCCTGCCCGAAGTCAAGGCCGTCGCCACGTGGATCACAGCAGATGCCAATGACGACGGCGTTGCCCTGGCCATCGGCCGGCTGTTGACAACTGGCGCGTCGTTGGCTGCAGATTGACCGAATTGCATCCCTTCTAGCCTGCAACGCTGCTGCGCGGATGACACGGTGCCCATGACGAAACAAAGCCTCTTCTCCAATGCATCCGATGGGCTGGCGACGCTACGCCACAACCTGCGCGCCGAATTTTTGGGCGTGGCGCTTGTCATCCTGGGCGGAATTCTGCTCTGGCGCGTGGCTGCCCACACACCGGGCGACGGTTCGCCTGGCCTGCTGACCCTGCTCATGGGTTGGACTGCGCCTCTCCTTGCCGCAGCGCTCGTTCTCATTGGCCTGGTGCTTCTCTTCCGTCGCCGTGCCGGCTACTGGAGCGCCGAGGCGCTGATCGGCGCCGAGATTCTGCTGCTCGGCCTGATGGGCGCGACCTTCGTGCGCAGCGAAGGCGCAGTCAACTGGAGTGCGCGGCTCGACGGCACGGGCGGGGGCATCATCGGCTGGGCGATCGGCAACCTGGCCATCACCCTGTTGGGGACGTCGTTGGCCACGCTGCTCTTTGCGTCGTTGACCCTTGCCGGGCTCGTTCTGCTCGTGCGCTACACCCCGCTCATCTATGCGGCAGCAGCGACGGGCCGGCTACTGCCAGGCATCCCAGCGATGGTCAGCCGGCTCACCGACCTGTTCCCGGCACGGCGCGAAGAGATCGAGGAAGAGCTGGCCATGTTGCCGCGCACGCCCAACTTTGTATCCGCAACACCGGCCGCGCTAGAGATCATCGACTCTGGACTCGCAGTGCCGGCTGCAGCGCCGGGCAAGAAGACGCGTGCCGCCAACATTGCAGCCACGAGCTCGGCGCCAGCAAAATCGACTGTGAGTGCCAAGAGTGCTGCGCCCAAACCCATCCGGAGTGCTTCTGCCTTGCCGCCGCGCGACCTGCTCGCCGGCGATTCCGGCGCCTACGGCAACAGCAACGTCCACCTGCTGCAGCAACTGATCGCCAGCACATTGGAGGACTTCAACGTCCCAGTGCGTGTCGTGCACGTGGAGACCGGCCCGACTGTGACCCAGTTTGGCGTTGAGCCGCTCTATGTCGAAAGTGCCGGCCAGAAGCGCAAGGTGCGCGTCAGCCGCATCGTCAACCTGGCCGACGACCTTGCACTGGCCTTGGCAGCACCCGCCGTGCGCATCGAGGCGCCGGTGCCGGGCCGACCGTATGTCGGCATCGAGGTACCGAACCCAGACAAGTCCCTTGTCAGCCTACGTGGCATCATCGAGAGTCCCGAGTTGCGCAAGACTGCGCCGCTGGCTCTGCCGCTTGGCCGCAACACTGCCGGCGCCCCCGTGGTCATGGACCTGACGAAGGCACCGCACCTGTTGATCGCCGGCGCGACGGGATCAGGCAAATCGGTCTGCATCAACACCATTGTGGCTGGGCTGCTCATGCAGCATGGACCTGAGAGCCTGCGGTTCATCATGGTGGACCCCAAAATGGTGGAATTACCCGGCTACAACGGTATCCCCCACCTGTACGGCAAGGTCATCACGGACGTCGAGCAGGTGATGGGTGCGCTGACCTGGCTGCTGCTCCAGATGGACGAACGCTATCAGCTCTTTCGCGATCTGGGCGTGCGCAACATCGACACCTACAACGCGAACATGCGCAAGCAGAAGAGTAGCCAACCACTGCCCTACATCATCCTCGTCATCGACGAACTGGCGGACCTGATGATGACCGCCGCCGAGGACATCGAACGCCAGATCTGTCGGCTGGCACAGATGGCACGTGCCACTGGTATCCACCTAGTGCTGGCTACGCAACGTCCGAGCACCGATGTGATCACGGGGCTGATCAAGGCCAACTTCCCCTCGCGCATTGCCTTTGCCGTAACGAGCCAGATCGACAGCCGCGTCATCCTCGACACACCGGGCGCTGAGCGGCTGCTGGGGCGCGGCGATATGCTGCTCATGCGATCGGATGCAGGAAAACTCCAACGGGTGCAAGGCTGCTTCGTCTCCGACGATGAGATCGGCGCCATCGTCAACTTCTGGAAGGCGGAAAGTGCCGACGATGCGCGCCCGCTCGTCGTCCCCTGGAAGGGCATTCTCGACCTACTCGACGATGAGGACGACATGATCCAGGACGCCATCGACGTCGTACGCGGCATGCGCACGTGCAGTACGAGTATGCTTCAGCGCAAGCTCAACATCGGCTATCCCAGAGCGGCACGGCTCATGGAGGATTTGGAGAAACGCGGCGTCGTCGGGCCAGACCTGGGCGCCGGGCGCGGCCGCGAAGTGCTGGTAAAGCGCGAAGAAGACGACGAGAGCAACGCGGACGAGAGGTAACTTGTCCTGGGCAGCGTTGGGTATCATCGCATCTATCGAACGATCCTTTGCTCGTGACACAAGTGGAGACACCCATGGCGCGTATCCTCATCCTCTACTCCCCCTTCGGCTCCGGCCACCTGAGCGCGTCCAAAGCGCTGGCTGCTGCCTTGCGTGCCGAAGACTCGAAGCATGTCGTCGTGGTGGAGGACATCTTCGAGCATGTTGGCTCCAC
>CAIRNL010000716.1 GCA_903879975.1 uncultured Chloroflexota bacterium
CTCTGGTTAGCGAATCGTTGCCGCCACCCGACGCACGGGCGCGCAGATTCAGCGAATGATGGATGATAGATACTCGGCAATGCACGTCTGAACAGGCACGGTCAGTACGGACCACTCCACGTCAGGCAACTTGTTGACCGTAACGAAATCCTGCACCATGAAGACATTGTAGACGCCGCCCAGGGCAAAAATTGCGGCAGCCAGTGGGTGAGCCGCAGCTGCATCGCCACTGGCGAAGCTTTGTGGCGAGGGAAAGATGCGTTCGGGCAGCGTGAACTTCATCGCATTGGGATTGGGTGTCTGTTGCACCTGAACCGACATGTCTCGTAGTATATCAAAGTGCTGCCGTTTCAAGGAATGCGTGCCACAGGAGAAGACTGGGAACTGAATGGCCCGTGGCAACCGTTGACGGCAGACCCCCTTGGTGTTACACTGCCGCGCAGCAGAGCTGTTGTGCTGATCGGGGAGAGCAGCCTGCACAACAGCTCATCAGGAGGCACAGCATGAGTGAAGTCAGACGAATCTGCCCGCAGTGCGGCAACGCATTTCCACTGGATGCACGCCACTGCATACACTGTGGCTACGACATGGACACGGCGCTGCCCGTACCGCAGAGCAATCTACCCGAATTGGTGAGTAAAGCCGCTGTCCCCGTCCTTGTCGGCGCCGCAGGTCTCGTTGTGAGCATGGGGTGGAAGCTGCTACAAGGTATGCTCAGCCAGCCGACGCAGCCCAAGCAGCAGCCGATTCAGGTTCGTCCGTCCGAACCGGTGCAGCCGCGCAGTAAATTCACCGTGCGCATCACCACATCGTGGGCAGTCGGTGACTCCAACGGCACCTGGCAGGAGGGGCGCTCCGAGCAGACCATTGAATTGGATTGAGGAGCGAAGGGCCGGTTGTGGAGTGCGACTGCCTCGCGCGCGCTCATGAATACGGCAAACAGAAGCCAGGGTCCGATTGCCCTGGCTCCTGTCGTTCAACCGCTGGTTGACGGGGATGTCAGTCAACGCCGAGCACCACCTCTACTGATTTCGCCAGGGCTGCGAGTCCGGCGTAAAGAGCGACTGGCCGAATTCATCCTGGCCAAATGCTGCGATCATCTCCTGCGTTGGCACGGAGATCATCCAGTCGACAAACTGGTTGGCCAGATCCGCGTTGACATTCGTACACTTTTCTGGGTTGACGACTATGACGCCGTACGGGTTGAAGAGTGCCGCATCGCCCTCAACCGCGATCACCAGGTCAGTGCCTTCCAGCGTACGCGCCAGATAGGTGGCGCGATCACTGAGCGTGTACGCCTGCTGCTCGTTGGCCATCGTCAGCACGGCGCCCATGCCCTGCCCAGCTGCGACGTACCAATCACCTGCCGGTTCGATCCCTGCTGCGGCCCACACTGATTTTTCCTTGGTGTGTGTGCCGGAGTCGTCGCCACGCGAGATGAACGGGGACTGGGAGTCGGCAACCAGGGTCATCGCTGCTGCTGCGTCCGTCATGCCCGCAATGCCGGCTGGATCAGACGGCGGGCCAAGCAGGACAAAGTCGTTGAACATGACATCCTCGCGGCGCGATCCGTCGCCATCGGCCATGAATTTGTCCTCACGGGCGCGGGCATGCACCAGCACGACATCGGCATTGCAGTCAGTGCCGAGCTGCAGTGCCTGGCCGGTGCCGACTGCCACCACGCCGACGTCCGCATTGGCCTGCTGTTCAAAGTCAGGAAGGATCACGTCGAGCAGGCCGGAATCTTGCGTGCTCGTCGTCGTAGCGAGAATCAGCTTGGCTTGCGCAGCCCCACTCTCGCCGGCTGGCGCCTGCACGGGCTGGCAGGCGCCGAGAACCAGACTCAGCAACAGCAGAAAAGCGACAGTCAGAGTGCTCTTGTGTTTCATACAGTTTCCTTTCATAGTGAGTTGATTGCCTTCCGTTCATTTCAGTAGACCATCTCACCTCTCACAAACGCCCCCGTCCGCGCGTCCCTGGGTGCGTCGAAGAAGGTATGGGTATCGGCGACTTCGATCTCGCGACCCTCGAGCAAAAAGAGCACTCTTTGGGCAAGCCGGCGCGCCTGGTAGACATTGTGTGTCACCAGTACAGTGGTGGTGCCGTGATCACGGTTGAGGCGCGCCACAATCTGCTCAATAAGCCCGACGTTGTACGGGTCGAGGTTGGCTGTCGGTTCGTCGAGCAGCAGCGCATCTGGGCGCA
>CAIRNL010000717.1 GCA_903879975.1 uncultured Chloroflexota bacterium
AATTCAAGGCCATTCAACCCCACCTTTTCATTGGGGTTGTTATAGCCTGTCTGTGCGTACTCCTGTGCGGCAAGAGCCGGGATAGGTCCCATGAAACCAAGCACGTGGCTGAGCAGATCGCCGTAGATGTACTCACGGATCGGCACCTGGTTCACACGCACAGATGCGATACGAAAGCTGTCCTCTGAAATCTCAAAAGCACGAATGCGGTCGATACCATCCAGGATTGCCACCGGGTCAGACGCGCTGCCCTGGCTCTGGATTGCCACAGTGCGCTGCACGAGCGCCACAAGCCCCGCGAGTGGCAATGGCTGGTCGATATCGGGGAAGAAGACCTTGCGCGGTTCGACCATGGTCAGGCGGCCATCCTCGGTCACCGGCGTCACGAAGGCCGGATCATCGAGAAAGGTCAGTTCAACGCCGGCCTTCTGCACAGTGCGGATATAGTCTTCGTAGCCAAGCTTGTTGAAGAGAATTTGGGCGATACGCAGCGCCACATCGGTTTCGATATCCGCTCGCAGGATACGCAACACCTTCTCGATCTCCTGCGCCTCTTCGTCAATGATAATCGTTTCCGGATCGTCGATAGGAAGATATTCGGGCACCAGGGCAACTTCGAAGCTTGGCCGGTTGCGCACCAGAATCGTGCCGTTCCGATCGTAGACAATCCCGCGCGCAGCAGGTGTCTCGATGCGCAGCAAACGGTTCTGGTTCGCTAGTGACTCATACTGGGCATTCTGTACGACTTGCAACTGAAACATCCTGGCAACCATGACCACAAAGGTGATCACAATCCCCAGGCGGAAGAAGGGCATAGCTAGATTGGCAGTGTCGCGACCAGTCCGTTCTTCAAACATGAGCTAGCTACAGATCCTGGCTTTCCGGCATACGATTGAGGAAAGGCAGGAGAACCAACATCAGCACCGTATTATACAACGTTACGGGTAGCACAATATCGCGCACCGCTTCGAACACGGGCAAGTTGCGCGTGGACCAACCGGCCAGTGCCAATATACCAAAGATCAGCAGGTACACAGCGGCGTAGGCGATTGTGCCCAGCGCTGCAGCCATAAGCGGGACCAGTGGATTGAATCTTGACAGCAACCGATGCCCTAGCCCCGCTACGGCTGCTGCCGCCATCATCGCCAAACTGGATGCAGCCAATGGCCCGCCACTGAAGATGTCCAGCCCAATGCCGGCGATAAATGCCCACAGCATGCCAGGTCGCATGCCATAGAGCAGCGTGCCAATAATGACCAACAGCAGCACCAGATCCGGTTTTACGCCAGCGATCTTGAGCCGTCCTACTGCCGTCGACTGCAGCAGGCAAAGGAAGAGCAACAGCGGGATCATCAAATAGTAGAAAATCCCTCGATTCATGGCGTTTCCTCAGCCGGCGTGCCTTCTGCTTCCGGTGCTGTCTGGCCTGGCGGTGCGACCAGAAAGTCACGCAGTGACTCGTTGGTCTCAAAGTTCGTGATCACCAGCACCAGCTCCAATGCACCATAGTCGACTGCTGGCTTGACGGTTGCAGTTTGGAACACGGCATTAGGCTGCGAGTCAATGGACTCGATGGTGCCGATGGCCAGCCCCTTGGGAAACTTGCCGCCCAGACCCGAACTCAGCACGACCTCGCCCTTCTGAAAGGTCGGCCCCTGCGGGATGAAGTCCATGATGAGGGTGCCAGATGTGCTGCCGCGCACGATCCCGTTGAGACGGCTATCCGCCAGCAAGGCACTTGACGAACTGCTTGGATCGTCGAGCAGGAGCACCTTGGAGGTATTTTCTGTCACATCGATGATGCGACCAACCAAGCCCTGGTCGGTGACAACCGGCATGCCGGTGCGGATACCATGCACCTGTCCTAAATCGATCAGGAGCGTTTCGATGAAGTTGGTACCCTCCTCACCAATGACGCGTGCCACGATTTGGGCGCCGCGCAGTTCCAGGCGCGGGCGCGTTTGGGCAAAGTTGAGCAGGCTACGTAACTTTTCGTTTTCTTTCTCGACCTCACGCAGCGCTTCGTTTTCGCCTTCAAGCTGGGCATTGCGCGTCTCCAGCGCTGCCAAGTCTTGCTCCAGAGTGCGAATGCGCAGCAGCGAACTGAAAAAATCGCTCACACCAGAGGTTACGCTCGTAGCGCTCAACTGCGCAGGCGCCGTCAACTGGGTAATCAGGCTTTGGACTGGACGTAGATTGCCCGAGAGCTGGAGCGCCATCAAAAGAAGCGCAGCCAACACCAGCAACACAATGCGAATGCCGATATCGCTGAAAGTTCGGGGCCTTCGTTCAATGTTGCGCATGGAAAGCTACAATGTGAAGCAGAACCAACTGAGCGACAACATAGGACTACAACATAGGACTACAACAGAC
>CAIRNL010000718.1 GCA_903879975.1 uncultured Chloroflexota bacterium
AGATGGAAACTCAGCGTGGCGACTCCATGCCTGAAAAACGCTGCGGTGTGAATGGTCGGAAATCTGGGAAACAACGATGAATCGCTGGACAATTGTATTTCTGCTGGTGTTGGTGCTCGGCAGCGGTTGGGTTTGGTGGACACAGCCGGACGCTGATGTAGCCAGCACCCCTGCGTTTGCGCAGGCGCAGCCTGCTGTGGGCCGGCCAGCCCCTGACTTTACGCTGCCGACCCTGGATGGCGGCACCTTTCGCCTGAGTGACCAGCGCAGTAAACCAGTGGTACTCAATTTCTGGGCAACATGGTGTGGCCCGTGCCAGCGCGAGCTGCCTGCGCTGCAGCGCGCTGCCGAACATTATGATGGGGTGGTGGTCATTGCCGGTGTCGACCAGGCCGAAACTGCGGAGACGGTGCAGCGCTACGTGGACAAGCTTGGCCTGACCTTTCCTATTCCCATGGACGGCGAGCAGGCGGTCGGCGAACGCTATGGCGTCCTCGGATTGCCGACAACCTTCTTCATCGACGAGCACGGTGTGATCCGCAGCGTCTGGATGGGTGAAATGAACAGTGTCACACTGGCCGAAAACATCGCGACGCTGCTGAGATGATATGCTATGGCTGAAATCAAGCGCTCCGTTGCCCATCGGGCGAGCCGCGAACGGTTGCGCGCAAGGTTCCCGTCCGCCAATGTGCGCAAACGGGTTTGCTGGGGAGACGAGGACGCCAGGACCGGCAGCCCAGAGGTGAGTGCCGGTCCTGGCGCCGCACTCGATTGAACATGATTCCAGGAACAACGCAAATGGCTGATCGATTGCCGACAACTGAGGAAAAGCCGGTCTATGTAAACCGGATGTTTGCACGCATTGCGCCGACCTACGACCTGATGAACCGGCTGATGACCTTTGGCCAGGATCAGATCTGGCGACGCGAGATGCTGGCCTATGCCAACGTGCCGCCGCGTGGCAGTCTGCTTGACGTGGGTACCGGCACCGGCGATATTGCGTACACGGCGATGCAGCAGAACTCGACAATACAGGCCGTGGGTTCCGATTTCACCTACGAAATGATGGAAGCCGGCGTCGGCAAGGTGCCGGGCGTCCTGCTGCCCTTCGCCCAGGCCGACACCTACAGCCTCCCCTTTCCCGACAATACGTTTGACGCCGTGGTCAGCGGTTTCCTCGTGCGCAATGTCGTCGATCGCGTTGCTGCTTTTCGCGAGATGGCACGCGTGACCAAGCGCGGGGGGCGCGTCGTCTGCCTGGAGACCACGCCACCCTCCAACAGCGTGCTGGGGCCGCTCTTCCGGCTCTACTTTTTCCAGATCGTGCCCCTCGTCGGGTCGATTGTAGCCCGCGATCGGCAAGCCTATTCGTACCTGCCGCACAGCACAGTGGCCTTCCCACAGCCCAACGAGCTTGCCCACCTCATGGAACGCGCCGGCCTGCAGAACGTCTTCTACGTGGAGCGCATGTTGAATGCCGTGGCAATCCATGTCGGAACCAAACTGGCGTGAGGCGGACTGAACCTTTTGCTGCGCAGATGCGTTAGAGGAGACGATGGAATCGCTTGATTTGCACGGCGAGCGGGCTGCGCGGCGCGGCAACCCCAGTTTGGTCTGGCGCGCCGGCCAGAATCGCCGGCTGGACATGATCGTGCGCTGGGGCCTCGCCGGCCGGCTGCGGGTAGACCGTATCCTGGTCGACGGATGCGGGGTCGGTATGTATCTCAAGGCGCTCGAGCCCTATGCCGCCTCCGTCGAAGGGATCGATATTGAGGGTGAGCACCTGGAAATCGCCGCGCGCACGGTGCCCGCTGCGGGGCTGGCCCTGGCTGCGGCGGAGACACTGCCCTACGCA
>CAIRNL010000719.1 GCA_903879975.1 uncultured Chloroflexota bacterium
CTGAAAGCCCGGATCGCATGCCAGTAACTCTGCATCGTACTTTTCCGTGAGCTGTGCGCGCTGTGTCGCTTGCTGGCCCAACTTGCGCAGATCGCTGATAGCCAATAAATCGTTCGTAGATGCCGCCTGCTCAATAGATTTGGCATCCCTTAGCATGATAAGCCCTGCAGCACCCTCTGACCAAGTGACGTTTGCTCCTGGGGATCGTTCCCGTCGGGCATTCTCGCCGAAAACTGGATACGCATCCTTGCTCCTGATCGGTCAGTTACTGTGCAGTTGGCTTCGTATGACCTTGCAGGTGTATCTCCATCTGCGGGAAGGGGAGTGATATGCCGTTGTCGTCAAAGGCCAGTTTCACCTTCTCAGTGATGCTGAAGAAGACATCCCAGTAGTCGGCCGTCTGCACCCAAGGACGCACAGCGAAGTCGACGCTGCTATCGGTCAACGCGCTGACGGCGATCAGCGGCGCCGGGTCGGCCAGGATGCGCGGCTCTTCAGCAACGATCTGGTGCAGGAGTTCCTTGGCTTGGCGCAAGTCATCGTCGTAACTGATGCCAAAGACCATGTCCACGCGTCGCGTTGGCAACGCCGAGTAGTTGATAATGGTGTTGCTGTAGATTGCGCCGTTGGGCACGATCACCGCGCGATTGTCCGGTGTGCATAGCGTGGATGTAAAGAGCGTGATGCTTTCTACGATTCCGCTCGTCCCCGCCGCTTCGATGAAGTGGCCGATGGAGAAGGGGCGGAAGATGATCAGCAGCACCCCGGAGGCAAAATTCTTCATCGAATCCTGCAAGGCCAGGCCAACGGCCAGACCCGCCGCACCGAGCAGTGCAATCAGTGCCGTGGTGTCGACACCCAGTTGGCTCAGAGCGGCGATGATGATGATGAACAGCAGCGTCCAGCTCAGAATGTTGGATGCAAATCGGACAATCAGTTCGTCCAGTTGATTCATACGCATGTAGCGTTCGGTCAACCGTACGATCCAATTGACAAGAAATCGCCCTGCGAAAAAGATGGCCAGAGCGAGACCGATCCGTAATCCCCACGTGATGACGAAATCCAGAGCCGGGCTACCAGTATTCAGGCTTTCTACAATCATGCTGGAATCTCCTGTTCCGTAGATACTGTTGCTGGAAAGAGCTGAACCATACCATCTGGAGGAGGCATGACGCCAACGCCGTATGCATCTCTTCGCTGCCATGTCTCGGGGCTGCGCTGCACGGCATGGCAATCGGCAATCTCCACTGGATCTCCAGAATAGCCATACCGACCCATTGCTCGGCCACGCTGGCCGCTACATGCCGTCAGGCTTCGGCGTGGGAATGACGGATGCATGGAATGTGGATGGTGGCTACGGCATTTCACGCGGGACAAACACGGTCATCTTCACAAAGTGGAGTGCCCTGCACGGAAACGCGCCGGCAAAGCTGGCCGCTCCGCAAAAGTTGCACAGGGACGCGTGAGGCCGGAAGCGAGTGCCTTGCTATCACAGCAGGCCTGGCTTTTGCTGCGCGCCGTGATCGGTGGTATCGTGCATTCTTGTGGCATACTGCTGCTGCCCCCTCCCCTTGTTACCAGTCGGAAGCACAGCTCAGCGCCGGGCTGTGGCACAGGAGGAACTTTGTGTTGGAAGGAAGAACGATGCCTCGATTGTCCACCCGCCGCATAGCCCGCCTTGCAGTGCTCTGCCTGCTCGCTACTTTGCTGCTCGCAGCGTTGCCGGCTGCACAGGTGCTGGCTGCACCCGCTGCACAGGAGTCATCGTCTGGTTTTCTTGTCTTTGGCGGCACCGTCGTCAACGCGCCTCGTCTCAATGTGCGCGATGCGCCGACGACCAGCGGCCGTATCCTGGGTAAGCTGCCCGCAGGGACGCGCGTCGCCGTTGTCGGCCGCAGCGGTAACTGGTTCCTGATTCGCTTCCCAACTGCACCCGTAGGGCTGGCATGGACCAGCTCCAGCTACATCCAGATGGACGGCCAGCCTGCGCCTGTTGTTGCCCAGCCCACCCCGGCGCCCCAGCGCACGATGGCCGCACAGTCGCCTACATCCCAGACCGATGTGCCCACATTGCCCAATATCCAGGTTGACCCACCCAATCTCATCGAATTCAACGATGGTATTTTCCGTTGGCAGTGGTATGGTGACATGGGTCAGCTTGACGGCGTCGACTGGTACACCGATATTCTGATCTTCAACAAGGGCGAAACGCTGCCCTATCGCACGCTCGTCGCTGAGCCGGGGCAGGTGGGGCGCGACGGTCCCTTCTTTGTATGGGGACATGGGCAATTCCGCCCACAGTGCAACACCGAGGCCATCGCCCGCATTGCCGTACGCTCGAACGGCCAGTATCTTGGCTGGGTCTCCGCTTCCAGTGCCCCCATCGTCGTAGGTCCCCAGTGCAGCTCTGGTGGCGGTGACGGGAGCAGCTCGGGCGGCGGTGGGAGCGATGGTGGGAACGGTGGTGGCAATGACGTTACGCTTCCGCCTGACGATTTGATCGATTGCTCCAATCCGGATTACGCCAATCTGCCCCAATGTGGTGGGGGATAATAAGGCCTGTGGCAATCACTGTCTCAAACGAACCAATGCAGTAACAGTAGAGATTTCCTAGAATTTCCCCGGAGGCAATCCACCGATGTCACTAAGAAAACATGATGCTGAGGCACCTGCGTCCATTCGACTGCGTGGCAGCCTGGAAGTCTCTGGTCTCTGGTTTGAAGGTGTATATGCCACTGTCGATCGCGCAGCCAGTCTCGCCAATATGGCAACAGTCGGTCACTTGTACCTGGATGAGGCCAGCGCTGGCATGCTGGCACCGTTGACTGGGCAACCCGCCTTGCTTACCATCGGTGATGCCCTGCAGATAGATGTCGCTTTTGCCCCCGACCCGTTGCGCCCTGGCCGTTTCACCTTTCATGCACTGCCTATCTCGCCTGGCGCAGAATAATCTAAAAAGCGTGCCCCCTCCCCAAAAAGAGTTCAGAAAAACCGTGTGATTTGTGGGAGAACGCTATCGAAGCATGCGCGCTTTTTACTCTTCTAACGCCAGCGTGTAAGACTGAAAGACCTTGTTGTTCGTGTCGCGCACGAAAAGCACCATCTGCCGATTATCCATCGCACGGCGATATTGCATCTCGATCTGGCGACGCGACGGCGCATCGAGCAGCAGCACGAATTCTTCGTACGGATAGGCGTGGATAACTGACTCCTGCACATCCACCAACATGATGGGGCGCCGCTCGGCATAGTGGTTGTAGGTGTCCGCAATGGATGGCCATTGCTCCTTGATGAGTTCGAGATAGGGGTCCTGCATGGTCGATTGCTCCCGTGTGAACGTGTACACTCCTGCTACGGGCGGATGCCACCGCGACGGAACTCCATCCACCACAGGGCACTTGCGCCTAGAGCGCTGATTGCGCAGGCCAGGACGACCGCCTCGCCCAAGGTAGCCTGCGAGACAAAGACAGCCGCCGTGCCCAGCGCACAGCAGATCAGGTAACAGACAAGCACAGCCTCACGTTTGCTGCCAAGGACGTGGGCAAGTCGATGGCTGACGTGATCTTTGCCAGGCGTCGTCAGCGGGTTTTTGCCACGGCGCAGCCGGCTGACAAAGACCAGCGTGGTGTCGAAAATGGACAACCCCAGCACGAGTAGAGGAATCATCCAGGTGACGGTGACGCTGTTGCTCGGAAAACGCAGTTTGATTGCCACCGCAGCTAGCATGAAGCCCAGGAAGAGGCTGCCCGCATCTCCCATGAAGATGTGAGCTGGGTTCCAGTTGTAAACCAGGAATCCGGCACATGCCCCCGCCAAAGCAGCAGCCAGCGCACCAACTAGATATTGGTCGCTCATGGCCGCCAACAGCGTGAAGTAGATGGCTCCGATCATGGCGACACCGCCGCTCAGGCCATCCATGTTGTCGAGCAGGTTGAGCGCATTCGTGATGCCGACAACCCAGACGAGCGTCAGTCCAACGTCCAGCCAGCCACCAAAGAGCTGAATCTGTACGCCGGAGTAGACGAGCAGGCCGGCTGCCATCAACTGGCCCAGTAGTTTGACGGAGCTGCCCAAACCCTTACGGTCATCCAGCACGCCCATGAAGATCATCAGCGTCGCGCCCGCCAAGATGCCAACGGTCTGGTTGACGTAGTCACGGTCGCCAAGGAAGAGCAGGACGAGAATAAAGGCCACGTAAATGGCGGCGCCGCCCAGCAAAGGGACGGGCGATGCGTGAATCTTGCGGGCAGCGGGCTTGTCAACCATCCCTGTTTGCAGGGCAAGCCGGCGCATGAGTGGCGTTATACCAACTGCCAACAACAACGCACTGGCCCCAATCAGAATGAAGGCCGCAACCGGCAGCGAGTCGGGCATAAGGTTATGAACCGCCTGCCTGCTGGAGTAAGGCATCGATCGCCGCCTGCTGATCAGCCGGCGCCAGCGCTTTTGCCTGCTGCAATAGGGTGACCGCCTCGTTGCTCCGCCCGAGGCCCAGGAGAGCCATGCCGGCGTTGACCGCATACTGGAAGTTGTTGGGGTCGAGCACCATGAGGCTTTGGGCAATCTGTAGGGCGTTGGTATTGTCTCCCTGAGCCGCATAGAGTGTATTCAGCGTCTGCAGTGTGACGGCGTCATTGGGATCGATCTGGCGAATCGCCTCCAATTCGGCAATCAACGCAGCTGTGTCGCCCTGGCGCTGGTAGAGTTCGGCGGCAAGCTGATGCATCACTTTCAGATCGTCCAGACTGTTCTGCGCCGCAGCCAGTCCCTGGCGCGTCAACTCGAGCGCCTTGTCCACATCGCCCTGATCCCTGGCGATGATGGCCAGGTTGCGCAGCGCCGCAACGTTGCCTGGCAAGATTTCCAACAGGCGTTCGTTCGCCTCGGCTGCAGCCTCCAGGTTGCCCCGTCTCGCCTCGATAACGCCCAGATAGCTCAGCAATTGCCCTGTGGCCTGCGGATTGTTGTTGGCTGTGAGGGTCTCGATGCCCTTGTTGAGAATATCGATCAGTTTGTCGATCTGGCCAGTGCGCTCAAGGAAATCTGCCAACAAGAGATAGGTCTGATCAAAGAGCTGGTCGATAGCCAGGCTCTGTTCGTAAGAGGCCAGTGCCTGCTCGGTGTCGCCAGTAGCCGCCAGCGCATTGCCGCGTTCGTTCCAGAGATGTGCAGCATTGGGGCTGAGCGTCAACGCCGTATCGTACATGTCGACACTTTCGCTGAGCCGCTCGGTGCGCACCGTGACATCGTCGGCTGCCAGATCGGCCCAGGTGCGGTAGAGACGTGCCAGGTTGGCAGTGTGATCGGTGTTGAGCGGATTGACGCGCTGCGCCTCGATCAGCACAGTCTCCGCTGCACGCAGTAAGTCGTCACGCCCCAACGTAGCCACTGTATCTGGCGAGAGGGTAAGTACGTCGCCCAACGTCAGTGTAGCCGCTAGCGACGTCGTGCCTTGTACGGGGGCCTGCTTGGCTTGTTCGAGCAGTGCCCGGCCGAGGAAGAGCATGTAATGATCCTCGGTCTGGCGGGTCGCCAGCGCGCGCTTGTAGAGTTCTACGCTGCTCAGCCAGTTCCCCTGGCTGTCGAACTGCTGGCCTTGCTTGTAGACGATGTCGGCCTTGACCAGGTTGACATTGACCGTATCGATCAGGAAAACTGCCAGGGCTACACCCGCAACGCCCGTCGCCGCCGCTGCCCAGACCCTGCCGATGGCTGGCAGCGCGCGCTCGCGCAAGGCCGGCCAGGCAAAGACAGTGGCCGCAGCAAGTATCCAGCTGGCTACGATGAAGGTATAGAAGCCAAAGTGACCACCGACGCGCTCCAGTTGCAGATTGAGAAATTCTTGATTGGTGATGCCCGGTGTGGCTACTATCGGCGCCAGGCGCATGCCCTGGAACAACCCGTAGAGGAGCCAAATTCCCCACACAACGAGCGCATGCAGACCCAGCCCGGTCCACCACCAGCGCGTGGTTGGCGCACGCCGCTGACTCAACGATTCTTCAACCAGGCCGACGATGGCGGCCACCAGCCAGGTAAAAAGCATGAGCGTAAAGACGGGCGGGATCAACGCACTCTTGGGCCGGACAAAGACGCTCTCGAAGAGCACGCTGCCGGGATTGGCCAGGCCGTTGGCATTGGTCGAATAGATATAGACGAAGGTCAGGAAAACCAGGACGTCGATCATGACGGTCCTGGGCAGCCGTGCAGCAGTAGAGATCACGGAGCGCCGCCGCGGGATTTGCACCGGACGCCCTGCTTGCTTGCCGCGCTTGCCGCTTGGCGCTATGGGTTCCGGCGCTGTTTCCTCGGCGACTAGCGCCAGTTCGGCAGGTTTGACAGCCAGCTGGCGCATGCCGATGAGCATGAGCACAGCTGTGAAGACCCAGAAAGTCGTACGCGTGGCGCCGATAGCAATACCAAAGTGAATTTCCAGGTAATGGCCTGCCAGCGCTGCAAGCAGCGTAATGATGAGCATCTGGCGTGGCATGTCACTGCGGTCCGGCTGCTCGCCGGCATGGAGGAAGGCTGCCACCGCCGTGTAAAGACCAAAGCCGACAATGATGCCAAAAGGCAAGCCCAGCCCTATCATACGCATCTGCCATCCATCCGCTGCCATGAATGCCAGAGAGCCGCCGATGGCTGTCAGCGCCACGAACGCGCTGAAGAGCACGTTGTCACGCCGGCCATGCAACAGGCCGAGCCAGCGCAGTGCCCAGTAGAAGACGGAGACAAAGAGTGCAATGTAGCCGATGAAACCCAGCAACCCGGTGATGACAATGCTGTCCCAGGCTTCGTTGTGTGAGCGATCGGGGCTGGCGTTGCGTGCCTCGACATGTGCCAGTGCGGGTGGATAGAAGCGGTTGAAAGCCACCCACATGGTCTCGGGACCGTAGCCAATCAGGGGACGCAGGGTGTTCACGGTATCCTGGCTGCCGTCGGGGAAGATCAGTGGCTCGTGCGGCAGCAACATCTCGGACGCACCGCCCCAGATGAGCGTGCGCACTCTGCCTGTGCCGGACTCCGTGTTGAACAGATCGACGAAACGACCTACGTAGGGAGTGTGTTTCAAGAAACTCATTTGGGGCACAAAGTTGGCAGCCACCACGAAAAGCACGACAGCAACAACACTGCCGACGGCGATGGCTAGCAAAATGCGGAAGTAGCGCGGCCGCACTGCGCTGACGGTCAGCAGGGCAAAGAGGAAGATACCTGGCAGCCAGCCGAGCCATGGGCCGCGACTTTGTGTCCAAACGATGGCGATCGTCTGTACCAGCAGCACGAAGAGATAGGCCCCGCCAGCCAACGATGCCTGCCAATCCTGCTCGTCGGCGTTGATCGGCTTGCCGATCCCCATGAGGCGCACGAAGCTCGTAAAAACCCGCTCCAGCGTCAGAAAGAAGGCCATGATCAGGTACGCACCCAGGAAGATGGCGTTGCCGGCGTTGGCAGCCACGCGCGTCTGGACGTCGCCGCCCCACGGCAGTGGGTCAAGCCCGGCATGCTGGATGACGCCGTAGATGGCAATGGGCAGGCTGGTAATAATGACGGCATGTTGGAAGCGGCGCAACTGGCTGGCGCTGCGCAGGGTTGCTGCTGCCAATCCACCGATGGTCACGTAGGCCAGGAAGCTATAGGTTCCCTGTAGCCGCTGATAGGAGCCAAACCAACTCACAAAGCCGGCCACGCTGAAGAGCGTGCTGACGAGGTAGGCCACAATGACGAGCAGCACGGGCCAAACAAAGGGATTCTTGACAAAGCCGCGCCAGTTACCGCCGGAGGGTAGATCGCCAGCTGCCAGATTGGCGGCCGGCAACCAGGCATAGCCGCCGTTCGCAACCTTGATCAGCCAGGCGGCGATCATGATCAGTGCGATCGAGCGCACCAGGCTGATCTTGTCCGGTTCGAAGACGCGGCTGGAAAAGACGTTGAAGAAGAGCGGGGCGACGACCAGGGCCGCCAGCCAGCCAGCTTCGAGCACGGCGTCGCACCATCGGTCTAGTTTCGTTCGATCGCTCATCAAGATTTGGTATCCTCGTCGTAGTTGCTTGGGTCACTCCCCGGAACCTGACTACTCGGCGCGCATAGGCCCGCGGCTCCTGAGATGACGAGATCGTAGTGCAATGCTATCGCATGCCATGCAGTGGGTCAAAATGGCAGCCCGGCAGGGCGCAGAAGTGCGTGTTGCTCGTTTATTCGCGGTCGGTTGCCAACGCCTCCTGGTAGAAGTCGAGCGTCCTTCGTAGCATTGCGTCGATCGAGAATTCGGCGCGCACACGTCGACTGCCAGCCGCACCCATCGCCTGCCGTTGTGCCGGGCTTGCCAGCAAGGAGTTGAGCGCAGCCGCGAGAGCCTGCGCGTCGTTCGGCGCTACGACGAGGCCAGTGATGCCATTTTGGTTGACATAGGATGTGCCGGTGCCCAGTTCAGTGCAGATCAGTGGCAGCCCGCATGCCATGGCTTCCAGTTGGACAATACCAAGCGTCTCCGCCCGATTGGTAGAGGGCAGAACAAAGAGACTGGCTGCATGGTAGAGCGCCAGCACACCGGCATCGGCCACTTCGCCAAGAAATGTGATCCGATCAGTCAACCCCGCGGCCTGCACCTGGGCGCGCCAGCCTGCTTCCATGGGGCCGATGCCGACAATCAACGCATGGGCCTTCTCAACCTGGCGCATGGCTTCGATGAGCACATCGATTCCTTTATAATGGCGCAGCCGTCCCACAAAGAGAATCAGCGGCTGTCCGGCATAGCGCGCCTGCCACTGCGCCGCTTCTTCACGAATCTGCGGCGACGACGCAAAGCGATCGAGGTCGACGCCAAAATGGATCACGCGGCACTTCTTGGCGTGACGGCGCAGAAAGGGCGAATCCTGAACATACACTGGATTGGAGACGGCGATCAGGTCGGCACGGCGCAGCACTTGCCACAGAAACGGGCGATAGAGCAGGCCTAGCATGCGCTGCCGTACGATATCGCTGTGATAGGTCGCTACCAGCCGCCGGCTGCGGCCCATCAGCAACTGTGCCACTTCACCGGGTGGGTAGGGCATGTGCAGATGGGCAATATCCACACCGCTCTCCAGCCGGCGTACAGCTGGGAAAAAGGGCAGGCTCACTGGCGCCGACGAAACATTGACCTGGCGCGCCGTCTTGTGTACCGGCACCCCGCTGCTGACTTCGTCCACGGTGTGATTGGTGGTATTGGTGACCAACACCTGTGTTTCGACCCCGTGCCGGCGCAATCCTTCGGCCAATAGCTTGATGTGGTTCTCGATGCCGCCGAGGACAGGAAAGTAATCTTTGTAGAGGTATAGGACGCGCAGTGGATGGGGCTGGTTTATTGCCATTGTTGATTCTTTCCGACTCGCCTCATGGCTGATGGCGGCGAAACTCCTGAACCAGGAGTTTGTATGGATAGGCTGGACGTTGAAAAATCACCGTCTTGATTTTTCGGTATACAGAGTCCTGTTCCACATACCCCGTTTCACCGTGCAGTGTATATCCATTGGCTGCCAGCCAATCGGCCATTTGCTCTTCGCCTGTTGCACCTGCTGTGCGATCACGGCCAAACTTGAACAGCCACACACGCTGAGGATCGAGACGAAGTACTGCGTGGGTGGCTTGGACAAAATCGCCCAACGAGATATGGGTTAGCGCTGTTGGGGCTTCGGCCTTCACCAGCCGATCGTAGTAGTAGTGGGCGCCGACATCGGGAGCGGCCACCAGTGCTTCGTTTTCGGTTGCTGACTGCATGAGGCCTGTCACGATTTCTCGCATGGGCACTGCATAAATCGGATTGTGAAAATCTGTGGCCGTGAAGTAGTTGTGGATGCCAATGATTCTTCCTGCCAATAAGCCGCAGAACAGCAACAGGACCCACGATCGGGAGAGACGTGCAGCTCCAAGAGCGAGAAGAATCATGAGCAGCGGCGCGAGAAAAAGGCTGTGGTTGGGAAAGGCAATAAATGGCACCGAGTCAAAGACCCAGTTGGTGAGCCATACGCTGCCTGCCAGCGACAACAGAATCATCAGGAATAGCACTGAACCTGGCCGGCAAGGATCGGGCTTCTGCATATCCTGGAGACAGGCGCGCAGTCCCATCACACCGAGGACGAGCACGGACAAGCTGCTCAGGATTGCTGCGAAGTGCCATGGGAGGAGTGTTTCTCCGACCGCAATCGCATAAGGCCAATAGCCGAGTGCGATCAGTGTGCCGAGCCAGCTACTGCCCAGGTCTGCCTGCCCGCTACGATAGAGCGTGGACGCCTGTGTCACCATGATCGTGAGCCAGGGTATATAGAGCAGTGCTGCGACAACCTGGGTTCCTAAGAAGGCCGCTATTCGCTGTCGCTGACGGCCATCGATCAGCACGATCAGGTTGACCGACAGCGTCAGAAAAAGTGGCGCAAGATAATCAGTGTACAGCAAAGCAACCAATGTCAGCCCGTAACTGCCGATTCGCCAGCGGGTCTGACGTACCCACAACGCGTAAGCGGCCAGCAACATGGCCAGCGATAACGTGATAGTGAACGCATAATACTTTTCGAAGCGCATATAGAGCAGGTAGGTGGGGGCGCTCAATAATAACAGCGCCGCCAGTCCCCCAACACGCCTGCCGTATAGCATGGCACCCAGCCGAAAGGTGAGTGCAATATTCAGAATGCCGGCCGCACTCCATAGATAGCGAATGGTCCATTCCGATTCACCGACAATCTGCATCCATAGATTCATGAGAAAATGGGTGACAGGTGGGTGAAGATCTGCTCCGTTGCGCAGGTGGTCGATCATTTCTGCCCAACTCCCGCGCTCAATCAAGACATTTACATATTCGTCTACGGAGAAACTCAGGCTGTCGAGCCGTGCCATCAGCAGAATCGCTGCCATCAGCAGCAGCGACAATTGCACCCAGCGCGTCTGTAGATTGGATGAAGTCGATGGTCTGACGGAATCATCTGAAAAATTTTGGTTTCTAGGTCGCATCATTGGGGACAACCTGATCGTGCAGCGCATTGGGAATGGCGCCATCGGACAATCGGCGAGAAATTGCCAACCCTCCCTGCAGCAATACCATCCACCAGACCAGCATGCCGAAGAAAAACAACGAAATCAGCATGGGGTTCGGCAATATCTGAAGCCAGAGTACAGCGCCGCGTTGGGCGACTGTCAGGAAGAAGCCTGCTGGAATGAGGATTCGCCACCCAGAGGGCGGGGCCTTGACATGCTCGGCGACCGCCACAAATACCGGCGCTCCAATCACCAAATAGTGATTCCAGGTCAGAGGAGCAACGATCAGCGCGCACAGGAGGAGCAGCCCAGCTCCCCAGACGCTTCCGGTAACCTGTGTGTGCCATGATCGTCGTCGGTACAACGCCCATACGGTTGCCAGCAATATCATGGCAACTGTCGCAATTTTGACCGGGTTCAGTAGCCAATCTGGTAAAGAGGACAACAACAGAAAACGATGCGGCTGTCCCTGCAAGTTGACAACAGTGTCGCCCGATTGGAAAGCGCGCTCCCAGAAGGCCATCGCGGACTGATTCCAGAAATTGGTTCCTCCCGGCATGGCAAGAGTTTCGTTCACCGATGAGAGTACTTCGACATAGTGTTGTGAGGCGGCAATCGGCAACAGCAAAAGTCCCGGGAGGATCATGCATGCCATCCCTGTGATGATGCCCAGTGCCATGCTCCAGCGACGGTGCCACGGGACAAGCAAGATCAAGATGAAGATAAATGGTTTGATCGCTCCGGCCAGTGCGATGAGCAGGCCCGCGGTAAAATTGGGCAGGGAGCCGGATCGTGCGCTGAGCCAAACGGCGCCCACCACCCAGAGACCAAGCAGCGGACTGATCTGCCCTAGATAGATTGCGTCCCATAGTGCTGGAGAAAGCAGGAACATCGCCAACGCATAGCGTCGCACACGGCGGTCGCCGGCCATCCTCCACAGGATGGCAACGATGCCTGCAACGATAGCCAGATTGCCGGCAAACCAAATGCGGCGCGCGTCAACAAATGAAAAATTGGCCAAAGGCGAGAACAATAAGGCAATCGTCGGCGCATAGAGATAGGGCGTGCACGTAACCCGTTGTGCTTCGAGACTCGGAACAACGATCGGCGCGTAGAGTGCACTCGGATCCTGTCGTAGGACATGGCTGGCACAGTAATAGGCTTGGAAGTCGTCGCCGCCACCAGCCACATCGCCTGCGCGCCACGCCGCAAGCTTGACGACGATAAATCCAATACTGGCGGCGAGCGCCAACACCCAAAACAGACGCTCGATCCAGATTAGGAGATCGTCCTGAAGGGGGGAGTCGTGTCGCGTTATCATTGCCATGCAGTTCCTCAGTTTGCGCCGTGTTTCTTGTTTGCATGATCAGGAAATCGGCCATGGGGGGGCATAGAGCGATACAAAGCGATGGTTGCTGATGCGGTCTGTTCCCAGGTAAACTGCAAGGCGCGTTGGATTCCTCTTGCCGCGTACATCTGACATAGTGAATCACTTTGAAGTAGACCCAGTAACTGGGTGGCGATAGCTGATGGCTGGGAAGGATCGAAGTAGGAGGCTGCTTCGCCGGCGACTTCCGGCAGACTGGATACATTGCTGCATACCACTGGCGTCCCGCAAGCCATCGCCTCCAGAACGGGAAAACCGAACCCTTCGTAGCGGCTGGGAAATACAAAGACTGTTGCTGCGCTGTAAAGACCCGGCAAATCTACGTTGTTGACTGGCCCCAGAAAACGTATGCGTTCGGTCAGTTGCAGACGCGCAACATGTTGTTTCGCCTCCGGGTAGCGAGTATCCCATGGTCCTGCAATTACCAGAGGTGGTGTGCATGCAGGCAGCATTGCATAGGCTTGAATAAGACCAGCCAGGTTCTTATGCGGTTTGTTGATGCCAAGGTATAGAATGAAGCACGCCGGCAAATCGTACGCTGTCTGCACGCGCTCGATCTCGGGTTGCGGCTGAGGGTGAAAACGCCGCTCAACGCCGTGTGGAATGACAGTAATTCTTGTTTTGTCGATATTAAAAGCTCTGGTCAAGTCTCTCCCTGTGGCGGCAGACACAGCGATGATTCGATCTGCGCTCCGTAGTGCAAGACGATGGGTCAGCCGAAAAAACAGACGGGCGCGCGATGAGACTGTTTCAGGCAACAGTATTGGGATGAGGTCATGCACGGTCAAAACAGTCGGCACACCGAGCCAGTAAGGCATAAGGTAATAGGGAGAGTGAAAGCACAGCGCGCTTTGATCTTTCGATAATTGTTGCAGTGAATGTGCAACCTGCCACTGCTGTGAAAATGAAAACGGGGTTGCCTGTATGCGGAAAGTCTCAACGGCGCTGTTAATTTTCAACAGATGGCTGAAATTTGCTTCTTGAGCAGCGTCATTACACAGTAGCACCAATCGTTCCCCATCTGTCAGTTGTGCTGCTAGTGCTGGAACCAGACCAGTGGCGTAGCGACCGATGCCAGGGAAGTGAGGCCTCGCGGTGCGTATATCAAAGACACAGATCATGTGGTCGACTCCAACACCCTTTGGTAGACACCTAGCGTTTCCTGAGCGCAGCGCTCCCAAGAAAAGGATCGCGCTCGTACAATTCCTGCTTGGCGCATTGTCCTACGCTTGTCCGGAGAGTCGAGTAACGTTTGGATCGCCGCAGCAAGATCGTTGGCACTCCGTGGATTCACCTGTATGGCCGCCTCACCTGCAACTTCAGGCAAACTAGATACATTGCTGGTAATTACCGGCGCACCGCATGCCATGGCTTCGAGCACTGGCAGGCCAAAACCCTCGTAAAGCGATGGATAGACGAATATCT
The DNA here is from genome assembly GCA_903879975.1 of uncultured Chloroflexota bacterium. GTDB lineage: Bacteria > Chloroflexota > Anaerolineae > Caldilineales > Caldilineaceae > Caldilinea. Next base: position 13,817 of record CAIRNL010000719.1, read on the forward strand.
CTGCGCCGCTGTACAGTGCAGGCAGCGTTTCGTCTGCCATATATCCCGCCAATCGTACTCGGCCTGTTAGACCTAACTGGCGGATGACGTTCGCTAGTTGCTCGTTACCCCAACCTTGACCCCCGACTAGTACTAATTCCGGCGCCGGGGGAGGCAGCATTGCATAGGCATGCAGAAGTGTTATGAGGTTTTTGCGAGGCTCAAGCGTTCCCACGGCAAGCAGATAAGGAGAGCGAATGCCCAGGTTTGCTATAGTTGTCCTGATTGCAACAGGCGACTGTGATGTAAAGTGTCGGTTGTCAACACCTAAATGCACTACACTCACTTTTTCTGGCGCCACTCCTAACAGGGTCACGATGTCGTTCTGGCTGGCATGGGCATCTGTAATAACGGCATCAGCGCGCTGTGTCATGAGCGGCAGCGCCCATCGCATGTAGAGCCGGTTGAGCCGGCTGTGATATCGGGGGAAAAGCATTGTAGTCAGGTCGTGAATGGTGATCACTGTAGGAAGGCACAGACGTGGTGTCACGGCATCAGTGCCATGAAACAGATCGCTGTCGTCGATAGTGGTACGCCAGCGTGGTAAGAGTGGTAACCCACTTAATAGGTAGAAACGCCAGGTTTTATTGCCTAGTGGTGCCTGGCAGCGCGGCAATCGCGCCAGCGCCGGCGGCAGCCGTTCTAGCGGCTGCCGATTGTGAAATAGCCGCAGGGCTGGACCACCTGGCAACGCATTGAGAGCCAGAGCAAGCTGGCGGACATAGCGACCGATACCGGCTCCCTGGCCGAGACCAGCGGAAATGTCAAAGCAGATGCGCATGAAGCTCCTGCCTGAGTAGATCTGGCTGGGTGTAGTGCTATTGACAAAGCTGCGTATACACGGCGAGCGTTTTGTCAGCTAGATGACGCTGCGAATAATGGTTTTCCATGCGTTGGCGACCGCGCTTTGCCAGCATTACGCATTGCACTGGGTTACCGAGCAGATTGGCGATCGCTGCCCTCAAAGCAGATACATTTCCTTCTGGGAAAGTCAGCCCGGCATCTCCGATGACCTCTGGGATGGCGCCTGAGTTGGAGCCGATGACTGGTACACCACAGGCCATTGCTTCCAGCAGCACGCGACCTAGCTGTTCCTTCCATACAGAGGTTGTACGGCTAGGCAGTACAAGAACGCTGAAGTCGCACAACGCCCTAGCTAGTTCAATCGGTGGCAGCGGCGCTCTGAATTCGACTGACCGCTGAATACCTAGCTCCGCAGCCAAGGCTATGAGAGATGCCCGTTGCGGCCCATTGCCAATCAGTCGCAGTTGGGCGTGGGGTAGCGTAGTACGATGTAGCTCGGCAAAAGCACATAACAGTGTCTCAATGCCCTTCTCTTGTACAAACCGCCCAATGTAGCCGATGGTGGGCGCCTCTTCCATGCCGGACGGTCGCGCTGGGCATGGCACAAAGATCTCAGTATCGACGCCGACTGCAGGGAGGATAGGTAGTGGTCGTTCAAACCCGCGCTGCCGCAGAATTGCAGCGGCCTGTTGGTTTGCGCAAAACACCAGATCGGCGGCGGATAGGGTGCGATCCATTACCCAGCGCACTCCCAGAGATTTCTGACGGTCGATATTTTGCCATGTATGCAGTAAGAGATGCGCCTTTGGTGCAAACAGGCGACGAGTCCATGCAATCTGCAGGGCGCTCAGGCTGTCAGGCTCTTCCTCAGCATGAATGATCTGAGGGCGAAAACTGCGCATGGCAAAGTCCAGCGTTTGGTAAATTGCCCGGTGCGGATCGGTCGATCTGCCGTACATCGACAGCGCAATCTGGCGATAATGTGCTTGTACGGTCGCTTGCTTCACTTCTAGCAATTCATCGCGCCAGTAAGCAGGCGTCATCAAGAGAATTTCTGTATTTTCAGACGCAGCCAGATAGTCGACCTTGCGACGCATGGTGAGATCTCGATAGCGCGCAATGAAGAGAATTCGTCTCATGCTGGTTTCACAGCGAGGGACTCTAGCGTAGTGTAGACGTCGTCACCAGGATGCACCAGCCGTTGCCACCCTAATCCGGCCAGGCGAACTGCGCGCCATGTATACAGCCAGAACTGCCAGGGACTGGCGGAGCCGTCCGCTAATTGGGACTGAACTGACGCTGTGGCGTGCTCCACCCAGGTGGGCAGGGGTGGGCGCGGGGAAACAGGCATAATCGTCACCTGTGTCAAGGACATGAGCTTTAACATGTCTGCCAGAGTTTGGGGGGTAAAGAAAAGCAAGTGGGAGGGCGGTCGATAACCCACCCAGGCGTCCGGCTTGCGCTGCGCTTGCCAGTTTGCCGTGTTGGGTGTCGAAAGCATCAGCAAGCCACCGCAACGCAGATGTGCCTTTAGAGCAGCCAGTGTCTCAAGTGGACGCGGCAAGTGTTCGATCACCTCCCACAGTGTGATCACATCGAACTCAGCTTCGCCCAACGCCGCTAATGATGTGAACACGCGTCCGCCGCCCGCAGTAATGCGTTCGGATGCCACCTGCGCCATTTGAGAGGAAAGTTCGATGCCGGTCACCTGCCACCCTCCCTGTTGCGCCAGTTCCAAAAAGTAGCCCGAGGCGCAGCCAAAGTCAAGCAGTGAACCGGGACCACCCAGCCTTACCTCAAGGTAGCGTAGGCGGCGTTGGAAGTGAGGCAACAGCGCCTTCTCCATCTCAGCGTAGTTGCGATATCCCTGGTCGATGTCCCCTTCGAAATAGCTAGACTGCTGATAGTGCGCAGCCATTTCCGCATCGCTGGGCGTCGGTGCAACATAAAGTAGTGTGCAAACGCAACAGCGGACAATTGTGTAACCGTTCTTTGCTATCACAGGGATCGCATCACATGCCCGGCAAAGTGGACAACGCGATCCGTCAGACGGGGATGCCTCTAAAAGTCCATTCATCCTGGTATTGTATCCTCTTTATATTGAGTGCACTGGATGGCGTTATGTAATAAGGCACGGTCTTCGGCAGTCCATACACCACGGTTGGCAGCAATACGCTGTAACTCCCACAGTTTCAGGTAGTTCATGTACTTTACATAGCCCTGGTGAATGGCAAAGGCTAGGCCGGGTGCGCCATGCCGATAGAGCCGCCACTCGAAATAGATGTAGAGTGCCGTACGCATACCGCGATAAATAGCCCGTGCCACGCCGGAGGTCTGTCCCTCTGCATACAACTGGGCCGCCTCAATGCTGGTGTAACTGTTCAGGGGATCCAGCATGCGAGCCAGGTTGGTAGCTGAGTAGTGGATGATGCAGCCCTCCAGGAACCCATGTGGTGGCGGCACTGTCACTACCTCGTGCAGCGCTCGCTGCCAACTGCCCTGGCACCGATCATAGAAGCGAATGAACCGGTTGCGTACCAGGTGTCGGCGGATCTCGGGCGTTAGTCGATAGGCGACAGGTGATACGGGGAACCAAGTTCCTAGCCAGAGGTCGACGCGGGCAATATAGTAGGCGTTGTGGGCAGAGATTGCCGTGCTGTCTCGCAGCGCCACAATCTCCGCTGCCAGAGTAGATGTAACACGCTCGTCGGCGTCGATGTGTAGAACCCAGTCGTGTGCAGCAATCTGTTGGGCATAATTACGCTGGGCGGCATAATTCGCAAAGGCATGTGTCACGACTCGGGCACCATGCGCCTGGGCAATTGCGACTGTCCCATCAGTGCTGAGCGAATCCACCACTAGCAACTCATCTGCCCACGCAAGTGACTGCAGGCAATTGGCCAAGTTGGCTTCTTCATTTTTAGTCAGGACGATGGCAGATATTCCTGGCATGGTGTAGCGTTCTCCTAACGCTTCAGGTGGAATAGCAAATTAACTGGGTGAAGGCAGCATCAAGCCTGGACAGAGAGTGCACCTGTGCATAGTTGGCAAAGCGTTCGGGTGGCACTTGTGTGCGAAGCTGGCGGATGGCCTCAGCGCATGCAACTGTGTCACTGTCCGGAATCGCTAAGCCAATCCCGTACTTGTGCACCCGTTCGCCCATGCAGTAGCCCTGGCTGACCACGATCGGCTTCTGGAAGATGGCAGCCTTGGTCAGTAGGTTGCTGCTGCTGGGGAAATGGAGATACGCAGCGAAGAGGATGTCGCTGGCCGCAATCAATGCATTGAACGCACCTTCATTCGGAATGTAGGAGAAATCCAGATAGCAGTTCTCCGGCGGGTTTTCCGCAAACTCCTGCACTGTGCGTTGCTCAGCAGGCGTGTAGGAGTCATAGTCGAGTACGCCGGCAAAGACAAAGAAGAATTCCTCCTGATGCAAACGCCCCATCGATTGCATCAGGAGCACCGTGCCCTTGCGGCGAGACAAGGCGCCTAGCAAGGAGACAACTTTGCGCCCTCTTGCGCGTCTGCAAATTTCGTGTGCGGGTGCGTACTGGGGGTCAGGTGGTGTAGCATCGGCAATATCTGGGAATGGGATGACTGGTTTGCCGTGTAGTTGCCGCTGCAGTTCATCGGCGATGCCTTCATCTAGTACTGCCACAGCCGGACAGCGCATCGACATCAGTGCAGCGTAGCTGGCCAGGGCACCACGACGGAAGTGCTGAAAGGAAAGGGGGGTGCGCAGGTACCATGGATGGAAGTAGATCCCTGACCAGTGATAGGGTACGACCTGGTCTGTCAACCATGCGGTGAGTCCGGGCGTCAGACAGTTGTCCAGCCACATGTGAAACAGCAGATCAGGTTGGATGCCGGACCGTTGCACTGCTGCGGACATTGCTTGCACCCACTGATATTTGCCTACCAGCGTGGACAGCGGACCAAGGGCGGGGCGAGGTGTACTGAAGGTCGTCATAACGGTGTCAACGCGCTTCTGCTCGCCAAGTGGTCTTTCGGCTAGCCAGACGTTGATCCGATCAGGCCGTGATGTGAAGACGGTCACACGGTGACCAAGACGCAGCAGGCTTGTCGTGTATATCTGAAGGTAGCTGTCGTGGTGGCCGCCGGTTGATGGGCTGATCAGTGCGATGTGCCTCATACACCGGCCTCGTCGACGCTGCGGCGCGTGTTGCGAAATGTTGCGACTAGGTATCGGATTCGCTCGTTCATCTCTGCTGGTCGCAGTGCAGTAATGCAGAGTAGGTAGCTGCCGCTGGCAGTGATTGAAATCGTAATCCATCGCACAAGCGGTGACAGATCAACCCATCCCGGTGCCTGAAAGAGCAGCATCGTCAACATCGAACTTGCCGATAATCCAATCAGGGGGATTCCGAAGACATCAATGATAGAAATGGGCAGTTTGCGAAATACGTAGGCGGCGCTGAGGGTGAAGCCAACTGCAGTAGTGATTCCTACGGCAAGAACTGTCCCGGTAGCACCCAGCCAGAGCGTGAGTGGCAGCCCAAATAGGATGAGTGCGGCAGCCTGCGACAATGCAATGAGCAGCGGTGTCTGCACCGAGCCGAGTGCATAGGCCAAAGATGAACCGAGACTGATAAAGGGCGAAATCAACGAATACAGCACCAGGAAACGCAGAAAGAAAGCGCTGGGCAGCCACGCATCCGTGTACAGTATCGTGACCAGATCCGGCGCGCTAAAGAAAATCGCCAATGCTAGCGGCGTTCCGAGTGTGGTGAGCACCCAAAAGCTGAGTTTCACGGCGTAGGTCAGGCGTGGCAGGTCATCTTGAATCCTGGTAAAGACCAGATAGCCGACTCGTGTAAGAGCAGCCGTGAGCAGTGTGTTGGGCCATTGTGACGTGCGATAGGCACGGTCATAGTAGCCCAGCGTGGTCGTGCTGCTGTAGGTGCCGATCAGAAAATTGTCGAATTGGCTGACCACTACCGATTGGCCCTGGTTGGCTAGACCAATCGGCACCCCTTGATACAGCAGTTGTTGCGCTATCGTCCGGTTGTATGTCCACTTTTGATGCACCAAGCCTGCGACTCTGCGCATGGCCACCCAGTAGATGCCGCCTATTCCTACGAGGGTTGTAATGAGGCTCATGACAAGCAGACTCCAAACGCCAACCCCACTGTAGGCCATTAGCAGCGCAGTGCCACTGGCTAAGATCGACCCGGCCAAACCTACGAGTGACATGCGGCTTAACTGGAGTTCTTTTTCCAGTGCCAGCCCATAGGGGCCGACTAGGACAGGAAAGAATTCGCAGACCGCAAGCACCACGACGACCACGGTGATCTCGGTCGGGTAGCCCCAGTACGGTAGCAGAACAGCTGCACCGATGCTCAGGACGAGTGAAGCGGTCGACACCAAGATGTCCAAACGAAAGTAGCTGCCGAGGAGAGCACCACTCACTGTCGGCTGGCGCAAGGCTGCGAAATTGATCCCGAATTTGGAGCGTAGCCCCAGTAGGCTCGCCCAAAATGTGCCAAGTGCAAATACACCAAATACTTCCGGCCCCAGCATGCGTGTTAAAAGGATTGTGGTCGCAAAACTAACGAACTGTCCAACATAGGAGAAGAGCGAGAGCCAAACTGTGTTACGAACAGCTATACGACCAATTTTCGATGTATTCAAAAACATAACAGTTGAATCAGACACTCTTTTTTTTCGATAAGACGAATTGGTTGTCACCGACGAATGGAATGCCAATACGACCTCTGTTAACCATTACAGCGCAATTGTGGAGGAATGCACTCGGCCAGTAGCGGATCGGTAACTTTGTAGGAACCATCCAGTCCCAGAATAGCGTGTTGATCTCCACCACCTTAATTTGCAAACCGACCGACTGCAGCAGGAGGGAAAGACCTTGCGGGCTGAAGTGCGAATAATGCTCGTTTGGTACCCAAGCATACCAACGCGGTCCTAATAGCCGCGGTAAAGTACCCAGGTAATTGGTCTGGCTCAAGAAGAGATGACCACCTGGCTTGAGCAGCATGGTGGCAATGACCAGCAGACTTCGCGGATCCGCAACATGTTCCAGCACATGGCTCATCGTGATTACATCGAACGAGTTTGGATGGAAGGTGTGCTCCTGCATGTATCCTTCCCGGACGTTCAGCCCTCTGGATTGCGCAGATACCACAGCAGGGTGGGATGCCTCAATTCCTACTGTGTGAAAGCCGGCAGCGGTGGCCTCTTCGAGAACCAGTCCGCTGCCAAAACCAACATCGAGCAGGTCTCCTCGGCAGCCAGCTGCGCTGATGAAGCGAACAATTTCTGCTGCGCTCCTGCGCCAGCGCGCCTCACGCGCAGCGGACATGCCATAGAATACGTTGTCTTCATATTGGCGGTCGGTCGTCGGGGACGGAACGGTGAATGCATTTGTACATGTCTGACATGCGTAAATTTTCCAATTGTCACGCCCAGTGACTCTCCGATAGTTGCCACTCCCGCAGATCATACAGTGTTTTGTTGGTCTACTCATGTCGTCCCCTGATCACCCTTGAACTGGTCGCCAGTTGGAGGGATAAATTGATCCGTTGTCGATGTCACATCGCCAGCTATGGCAGCCTTGTAAATCTGTCGCAGCTTAGTATTGCGCACTTCGGGTGCGAAATGCTCGGCGTGGAATTGCCGTGCCGCCTTACCCATCGCCAGTAGATCTACTTCGCCTGCCATCATGCGCTCCAAGATAGAAACCGATTGATCGACAATTGTCTGCAAGCCGCCACGTTCTCGAATTCTGTCCAGGTCGGCCAAAAACTCCCCCCAGGTACGCCAACGTATACCGTACTCTTCGGAATATGAGTAGACCGGCGTCTCAATGAGGAAGCCGGTGACCCCATCGCGCACGAACTCGTCGTCATGGTGAATGCGTGTTGTCACGGTCGGCACACCAAATGCGGTGGATTCATAAAAGCAGCCGGCCGTGTCGCTGTAGGCCGGAATGTATAAGACGTCAGCATTGCGATAGATGCGTTCCTTGAAAGGATCGTTCATGCGTGGGATGTCGTAATGGACGACTCCTTCCGGTCTGGACCACCCTCGCGGCATCACCTGACAGACTAGCACCAACTGCACATCTGAACCATGCCGGCTGCGTAAGATGCGAAAGGTCTCCAGCACCTCTGGCACTCCTTTGTCGGAAAACCTGCTGGCTACGCACAGAATCGTGAATGGGCGCCCTGGTAGTTTGGGCAGCTCGGCTTGCGTCGGAAAGGTCTGGTAGACCACACCAAGCTTGTGCCAGAGGTCTGGGTGTAGATAACGCTGGGAATGTCTGACCAAGCCAGCTGAATAAGTAAACACGAAGCGGCATTTTTCCTGGCTGACCAGCCGGTTAATCAGCTCAGTCCGCTGCAGCCCCCACTGCCAGTCCGTGATATTACCAGCCAGAGCTAAGATGTGTTCGCACTCGGCGATGCATGGAACGAGCAGATTATCGGGCAGTGTGTTGATCCAGTGGCAGAGATCGGCTCGGCGTTGGGGCACGTAGGCTACTGGTGGATAAGTCAGGTAGGTGCGCCAGCCAGGATGCACTCGCCCTATGCTGATAGGCAGATAAACACGCGGCGATTGGTCCTTGTAGTTCCACTCTAGACTAGCCAGGTCGGCTACGTGCTGCACGAATCCCAATGCCCGCTGTACGCTGAAATAAAACTGTCGTAGTATAGGAGCTAACCAATTAGGAGTGGTGCGCTTGGCTAGGCTTCGAATTTTGACAAGCATCAATCACCATTGCTTGCTGTGCGTATCGGCAAACCAACTTGTCGTTCGATACAACCCAAAGAGTAGGTTAGTCTGTGAGCACCGAAGTGTCATTAGCGGATTCACGTTCCCTCCATTTCGATTGGCTGTGCAAATGGCTCCATCTCGGTGATAGGGCGTCCAAATGCAATTTTGGGATAGGCATTGGATTCCATGTCGATCACAACCTGCAAAAGAAAGGGTTGTTTTGGACTCTGCCAAAGGGCAGTCAGTGCTGCCGGCACTGCCTCAGGGTTTTGCACTGTCGCCGCTGCAATACCATAAGCTCGCGCCACACATTCAAAATCGGGTGCCGAATAGCCCCAGAAAGTTGAATGATAGCGTTCATCGAAATAGCTTTGCTGAAACTGCCGCACCATGCCATGGCAATGATTGTTTATGACTATCATTTTGATTGGTAGCTGGTTGCGTGCAACTGTTTGGAGTTCTTGTAAATTTAGCTGAAAACCACCGTCACCGGCGATCAGTACAACGGGCCGAGCATCGCTGGCTAGCGCTGCGCCCACTGCTGCAGGCAAGGCAAACCCCATTGCGCCCATTCCTCCAGAAGTGAGGAATCGCTGCGTGGGGCCAACATCGATGGACTGCGCCGCCCACATTTGATGTTGACCGACGTCGACCACATACGCCGCTGCCTGTGTAGAGCTTGCTGACAACTGGTGCATGAAGAGGTTAGGATTGATGTGTTTCGTTTTGTCCTGTTCGGCAGTATCGGGCCAGGTTGATTTCATCCTGCCCAACCTACTGACCCATGGCTCGTATCCTGCCAATCCGTGCTGCTTGATGGTGCTATCCAGAGCAACCAAGAATGGTTTCAAGTCAGCAACAATCGCTTGACAATCTCGTACCCGATTGTTAATCTCACCAATTTCGCAATCCACATGGTAGATTCGCCTGTTACCTTTGAAAAACGCAGTATCCGAACCTGTCTGGCGGATATCCAGACGACTGCCCAATACCAGTAGCAGGTCTGCTTCGCTAATAGCATGGTTGGCCCAGCGGTTGCCATAGGAGCCAATCATACCAACGCGCTGCGGATGTTCTGCAGGCAACACATCGACACCCATGAGGGAGTACACAACGGGCAGCCGGCTTTTAGTAATGAAGGTTCGAAATGGCTCAATCGCCTGAGCCGTACGGATGCCTCCACCCGCCAATACAAGGGGATATCGTACCTGTTGTAGGTGAGCTATCAAATCATCAATCTGGCGATGTGCCGCTGCATCTAGAGCGGGCGGGATGACCGTTACCTTGCTTGGTAACGGAGGCGAAATCTGTGCTCGCTGCACATCCATCGGGATGTCGAGCAATACTGGGCCAGGACGTCCTGATACAGCCAGTTGAAAGGCCGCACGTAGGAAGTCTGGGAGTTGCTCCGGATTGTCCACGCACCAGGCGCCCTTGGTGATGGGCGCCGCAACTGCCACAATATCAGTCTCTTGAAACCCTAGCTGGCGGATGGGTCTGTCACCCTTTAACTCGTTGCGGTTGACCTGGCCAGTAATGAAGACCGCCGGTGTTGAATCAAAATAACAGCTGCCAATCCCTGTCAACAGATTCGTTGCGCCTGGACCACTCGTTGCCAGCGCCACTCCAGGAACGCCCGTCATACGTGCTGTTGCTTCCGCAGCAAAAGCCGCAGCCTGTTCATGGTGGACGCTCACCAGGCGGATGTGACCTTGGCGTGCAATCGAGTCGACCAGGTGTGTAATCATGCCGCCAACCAATTCATAAACCTGGCGTACGCCCTGTGCATAAAGAAATTCAGAAATATAGTCGGTTGCCTTCATCGTCATCTGCTCCGAACTTTTTCCCACGGGTGAGCAAACATCCTATCAGCTCTGCAAAAAGCGGAGCCAGCGCCTGAGTCCATCATGCAGGTCTATTGTCTGCGCCACTCCGAGTTCGACGTTGATGCGCGCTACCGAAGGAACGTAGCGATCTACTAGCGTATCAGGATGCGGCTGTTGTACAACCACTAACTCGGTGGCAGGCTCCCATAGACGAGACACTGCCCTGGCCGTGTCAGCAATCGAGTAGACCTGGCTTGACCCTACGTTGTATGGTCGACAAGTCTGGCCGCATAGCAGGATGTTCCACAGCCAGATTGCCATGTCCGCTGCATACAGGAAGGTGCGCAGCGGTGAGCCGTCTCCCTGTACCCGAATCGGCCCACCATTCAAACTATCGCGTAGAAAATTGCCGATCGCATAGGCACCATTCATTTCTAGAAACGGGCCAAAAAATGCAAAACCACGCGCTATCGTCGGTTGGATGGAGTGCTGATGAGCGTAGATCGCACAGAGCAGTTCTGCAGCTCGTTTGCTTTCACCATACGTGGATCCGATAGCCAGCGGATCTGGGGCCCCGCCGAACTCTTCCGATATCTGCTTCACTTCAGTTGGTTGTCGCCCGTAAACAGCACCCGAGCTGACCAGCAAAAAACGCCTGACTTGGTGCATTACAGCAAAGTTAAGCGCATTCTCAGTACCCTGGACGATGGAATGAAATAGTTGCTGGGCGCCTTGGCTTTGGTTGCGCACTGTCATGTTTGCCGCTGCGTGGATCATGTGGGAAAAAACGCCACTCGGTGCGCCAAAGGTAGCAATATCTCCTTGGTGTAACTGGATTGCTGGATCGAACGCCAAGTGAGGGGACACTCGCTGAAACCGTGCAGGGTTTCGTGTCAGGACCACGGCTGTCGCTTGCAAGCTCAAGCGAGCATTGGCCTGGGCAAAGGACTCCAGGAGCCAGCGACCTACAAACCCAGTCCCTCCTGTAATAAAAAGTCTGGCCCCGCGCAGATCTTCCCATAGATCAGCAACGTGATCCAAAATATGGTCAAGATCAGTGGCGAGTGAATCGCTCATGTGCGGGACGCAATCCATTGGTGAAAAACGTCGATGACGTGGTCGAGCATAGATTGTGTCAAGCCTGGGTACACACCAATCCAAAACACTTGATTCATTACAAAATCGGCGTTCACCAACGAGCCGATCTGCCGAAAGCTGACGTCGGCATAAGCTGGCTGGCGGACCAGGTTTCCCCCAAAGAGCAGACGAGTGGCGATACCATTCGTCTCTAGATGGCGCACAAGGTCATTGCGTGTGAAGGATGCCTCGGTCCGCACGGAGATTGGGAAGCCAAACCAGCTTGGTGTGCTGTTGGCCGTTGCTTCGGGCAGAATGAGATGTTCCTGCAGCGGGGCCAGCCCCGCATAGAGCAAGTCGAAATTGTGCTGCCGCACAGCGATGAAGTTCGCTAGCTTCGCCAATTGTGCGACGCCTACCGCAGCTTGCATGTCCGTCGCTTTCAGGTTGTAACCTATGTGCGAGTAAGTGTACTTATGATCATAGCCGCAAGGCAGGCTGCCCAACTGCCAGTCAAACCGTTTGCCGCAGGTGTTGTCTTTGCCCGGCTCACACCAGCAATCGCGCCCCCAATCACGAAAAGACTCGACCAATTTCTTGAGCTTGGCCGTTCCTGTTAGTACGCAGCCACCCTCGCCCATAGTGATGTGATGGGCCGGGTAGAAGCTGACAGTGGCCAAGTCACCAAAGGTGCCTACTTGGCGGCCACGGTAGGTGGAACCAAGGGCGTCGCAGCAGTCTTCGATCAGCCACAGATTATGGCGTGCCGCGAAGGCTGTAACGGCATCTAAATCGAACGGGTTACCCAACGTGTGTGCCAACATCACCGCTTTGGTGCGCAGACTGAGGGCTTCCTCCAGCATAGATACATCCACGTTGTAGGTGGGAATCGTCACATCCACAAAGACTGGGATCAAGCCATTCTGCACGATCGGGTTCACCGTTGTCGGAAAACCCGTTGCTACCGTGATCACCTCGTCGCCGGGACGTAGCCGGTGTTCGCCCAACTCACTTGAGGTCAAACAGGAGAGCGCAACCAGATTCGCTGATGAGCCGGAATTGACAAGCACCGCGTGGTTTAATCCAAAAATGCGGGCGAATTCGCGCTCGAACTGGGCAGCAAAGCGGCCTGTTGTCAGCCAGAAATCGAGCGAGGCATCCACTAGATGTTGCAACTCGCTTGCGTCGAAGACTCGGCCTGATACAGGAACGGTGCTTTTGCCCGGACGGAACTCCCGCTCAGGAAATGCCACTGCGTGATACTCTGCCACCAGATCAAGGATGGTACGACGCAACTCGGAGGCTCGCTCATTGCTCATCGGCAAAATATCTCCGGTACCACTCGATCGTTTTTTGCAGACCGGTAGCCAAGTTGAAGCGCGGTTGCCAATTTAACTGCCTGTGGGCTTTGGCAGCGCTCAGGTACTGGTGCCGGATTTCGCAGCTTGTCTGGTTGAGGATTTCTGGCGTCAGCGCTGAGTTCATCATCGCCAAGATCGTGTTGACTAACGTCAGTACATTGATCTGCAGTTCGTTGGAAAAGTTGAATGCTTCGCCACGTAGATCCGACCTCGCTGCCATTTGTTCAGCCAGCAACATATAGGCCGCAGCGCCATCTTCCACGTAAAAATAGTCGCGTACATAGTCGCCGTCGGAGCGGATTACTGGGCGTTGACCGCGAACGATTGAACGGATGGTACCTGGAACGATCCGATTCCAGTTGAGATCGCCACCGCCGTAAAAATTGCCACAGCGGGTAATCGCAACAGGCAGATCGTAACTAACTGCGTAGGCGTACGCAATCAGGTCGGCACAAGATTTGCTGACATCGTAGGGGTGCCGCCCTTGCAACGGCGTAGTCTCGTCATACGGCAGCGTCTCTTGATCGCCGTATGCCTTATCTGATGATGCAACTACTATTTGCCTGACGAGCGGGTTGCGCCGACAGGCTTCAAGCATTGTCCACGTCCCGCCAATGTTTGTCTCGAAGGTGGCGACGGGGTTACGGTTGGCTACGCCGACAATCGTCTGCGCCGCCAAGTGAAAGACGGTGTCGATCTCATACTCGCCGAGCGCACGTTCGAGCAGCGCCTGATCGCAAATTTCACCACGCACCACCTTGACACGTTCGAGCAGGCCGCCGCGTACTAACTCGGACTGGGGCATCCAGTCGCGCATCAGACAGACAACGTCAGCACCTTCGGTCAACAGCGCCTTTACCAGCCATCCACCGACGAGCCCAGTTGCACCGGTGACCAAGGTCGGCCGATCCCGCCAAAAATTGTTCATGGACGCGTGCTCCAGGGAGCTTTGCCCGAGTTCCAGAGCGTTTCGAGCACTTGCTTGTCGCGGATTGTGTCCATCGGTTGCCAGAAGCCATAATGCTGATGGGTCATCAACTGTCTATCGGCAACGATCCTCTCAATGGGTCCCCGTTCCCATGCATCGTCGTCATCGTCAATGTAGCCGAGCACGCCTCGATTCAGCACGAAGAATCCCCCGTTGATCCAGCCTTCGCCTATCACTGGTTTCTCGTCAAATTGGATGATCTCTCCATCTTGGAAAAGCAATCCGCCAAAACGCGATGGCGGTCGCACTGCTGTCACTGTTGCCAGCCGACCGTGTTGCACGTGGAAGGCAGTCAGCGCCTGGATATCTACATCAGCGAGACCATCACCATATGTCATCATGAATGTGTCATCGTGCAACCATCTGTCAAGCCGCTTGAGGCGCCCACCCGTCTGGGTTGCTGATCCAGTGTCCACTAGATGTACGATCCAGTCCTCACGCTCTCGATCATGAACGGTGACATCTCCGCTGCCAAGTCCCACGGTGATGTCGCTATTCAGTGTGTAGTAATTGAGGAAATACTGTTTGATCATCTCACCTTTGTAGCCTAGGGCAACGATAAATTCCTTGAATCCGAAGTGGGCATACCAGCGCATGATGTGATCAAGGATTGGACGACCACCAATTTCCACCATGGGTTTAGGGCGGACTGTAGTCTCTTCGGCAAGTCGAGTTCCGAATCCGCCGGCTAGAATGACGACTTTCATAAGCTTGTTCTGGTTATTGTATCCATCGCATGTTGCTTCTATTGCTGTACAAACAGGCTGTCTTCCTGAAGCAATATGCCACTGGTTGGATCTTCCAGGGTATCGACGGATCCCTGGTAGGTGAAACCCCAGCTAGTCACAATCTCAAATACATCGGCAAACAGCGGGCCTCCTTCGTAGAGCGACCGGAATGACGTCTCGATAATTAACACCTTAGCCTGCCGCAGCGTCTGCTCGCCGCCACGCAGCACGTGCAACTCGTACCCTTGGACATCGATCTTGGCCAGAAGCGGCGCAGCTAAATCCATCTTCCCCTGCAGGCTGTCTAATTGCACAACTTTAACGGGCACTTCTTCTGTAACGGGCGCACTTGTCGGGAAGGACCGTCTATGCAGGTCGTCCATTGTCAAGAAGGACGAAGAGGGAGCATGTTGGCTCCTGTGGATCATCAACTCGATATTCTGTTCGCCGATACCCAAGTTGAAGGCGCAGAAACGCTCCACGCCAGCCATGTTACGCTGCAATTCGGCAAACTGATCAGGCAGTGGCTCGAATGAATAGATCATTGCCGTTGGAAAGAGCGGTCGCACGGTGTAGGCAAAGTTGCCTATATTGGCGCCAATGTCGAGAATTGTGTGAATACTGAGGCTTTGTGCCCAGGGTTTTCCTAGAGCCATGTAAATCTCTGGCAGGAAATACGGGCGGCGCATGCGTAGTTGACTAGGTTCTTCGATGTAGCGAGCGGCTACTCGAGTGTAGTATGCGACTTTGCTCAAGTTCATAAATGTTTTTTCAATACCATCATTTGAGACTGTGTATCTTACACTTAGTCTTCGTGATGCGTGCCTGTCTACATCTTCTAGCGACCACAGTGAAATATGATCGCACACGTGATTGTAGCCTGAATAATACCACCTCCCTTACTACTACAACCAAGGAAAATGCTGGACGTTACAGCTAAACTCCGCTTCTGCCCGTCAGCGATTATGCAGCAGCACGCTCATCGTCAGGTTGCTGTAGAAAAGAACCTGTCCGGTTGAACCTCAATCTGGAGTTCCTTGTGGTTAAAGATCTGGGAGCCTATTCTTTGGGTTCTACTCGATCCCCCGCCGCACCACACACCGCACCGCGTGCTCGATCGGCCGATCCGCCACCAGAATCACATACCCCCCGCCGCCCGCACCCGAAATCTTCCACCCCAGCGCCTGGTCGCGGTGGCGGTCGATCA
>CAIRNL010000720.1 GCA_903879975.1 uncultured Chloroflexota bacterium
CTGGCGCGTCAACCAACGCCGTTTCGTGCTCGAGTGCGATCGCCTCGTTGCGCTCATGAGTCGTTTTGCCGATGTGCCGGCTGCTGACCGTCCGCTCTGCTTTTTC
This sequence comes from uncultured Chloroflexota bacterium, assembly GCA_903879975.1. Lineage (GTDB taxonomy): Bacteria > Chloroflexota > Anaerolineae > Caldilineales > Caldilineaceae > Caldilinea. The sequence goes on from CAIRNL010000720.1 coordinate 107, forward strand.
GACGGCTCGTTCATTGTCAGCTTTGCCGGCCAGATGCGGCCGGATCGCGCGGCTCCCTACCTGGATGCCGTGCAGGCGCTGCTGGCGGCTTCCAAAGTCTGCGCCACGCCACTGGTCGGCTTCGTGGACAGTTCGGGCAGCCGCGATGTGGTCATGCTCGTCAATACCACGGTCGGTCCACCTTTCATGAGCATATCCGACGGCGCGCTGTTGGCGCCGTTGCTGCCCAATTGGGGCGATCGCAGCCCATTTTTCATCTGCGCGCGCAACGACATGCTCAGTACCAACGGCAAAGCTCCGTTCTACAAGGAGGTTGCCTTCTGCTATATCCGTCTGTCGGCCGAGCGCCCGCCGGCGCGCATCGAGATGCCGCGTTGGCTCTTCGACAGTGGCCAGGCCGAAGTGATTGTCGACTGTGTGCGTGCTGAATGTGTCGTCGGCAACGGCTATCCCTATGTGATCGAGACCGCCGATGCCGTCGCCGTGCTGCAGCAGGCCGATCGCGACCACTTCTATGCACTCTTCCAGCAATTTGCTGAAAAGCAGGGGTTGGCTTTCCGGGTCAGCCGTAAACGTCTCAGTAAGCAGGCACGGCGGTAGGCGAACGGTGTTGCGGGTCTGCCCGGCTTATTGCGGGAGATTGTTTTCTAGCTTGTTCGGTGGACAAATTTTCAAGAAAGCCGGTTTTCTGCCATGACCAATGCGTTTTTCTCTCTTCATTTCGACGCCCTCGTCATCGACGGCCACTGCGACAGCATCGGTGATCAGCTGGAGAACGACCGCTGGCTCGGCGAACGTTCGGACAAAGGACACATCGATCTGCCGCGGCTGCGCGAGGGTGGCATCGACACTCAGTTTTTCGCCTGCTATGTGCCGACCCCTTTTCAGCGGCATGGTGCATTCGCCCATGCCATGGACCGGCTCGATCAGTTGTTGCTGCTGGAGGAACGTTTGCCCGAGCAGTTCAGCCTGGTACGTTGTGCCGAGGATATTGTGCGTGCCAAGGCAACGGGCAAGATTGCCGGTATTGCCGGGCTTGAGGGCGCCGAAGCGCTGGACGCCAGTATTGGTGCGCTGCGGCAGTTCTATCGGCTGGGGGTGCGCAACCTGGGGCTGGCATGGAACCACCGCAATGCGGCGTGCGATGGCGTTGCCGAAAGCCGCACCAAGGGTGGACTCACCGAGTTTGGCGTCAAGGTCGTCGAGGAATGCAACCGGCTTGGCATCTTGCTGGACGTCAGTCACCTGTCGCCGGCTGGTGTAGATGACGTGCTCACCGTGAGCGGCCAGCCGATCATCGCCAGCCACAGCAACGCGTACGCGCTCTGCGACCACCCCCGTAACCTGACCGACAAACAGATGGAGGCCATTGCGGGCAGAGGTGGGGTGATTGGGGTGACCTTCGTCAACGCGTTTCTGCAGCGCGAGAGGCCTGAGGCGACGACGGTCGATGACGTTGTCGCGCACATCGAACACATGCTCGGTGTGGTAGGGGCGGAGCACGTGGCGATCGGCAGCGATTTTGATGGGTGCACGACGCCCACGGATTTGAGCGACGTCACCAGGTACCCGTTGATCACCCAGAAACTGGTCGAACGCGGGCATGACCCCAAGGTGATCCGCAAGATCCTGGGTGAAAACCTGCTGCGAGTCATCCATGCCGTACTCGGCTAAAGTGATGGGATGACGTCCGACCTGTCCCCATCACGGGGGGCATCGGGTTTTGCGCCATACCGTTCGCTGCGGCGCTGTGCTGGGGATGTCAGCCGCTCCAACCGTGGAGCAGTTCTGTACCTGCAGCTGCGCGACCGGCAGCATTCTGGCGGGTTATGGAGTATGATGATAGGTAGTAGAGGCATTGACTGAAGGTATGACCGAACCGACGCAAGTAGGAAGGAGCCAGCCTGCCACCGACGCGAGCACGGCTCCCATAATGCCAGATCCGAATGAATCGCTGGTTGCTGCCATCGAACGAGTGGCGCGTCCGGGCGAGGATTCGAGTTGGGACTTATCCACCAAGCGCACTGTGCTGGTGATCATGCTGATTGCGATCATTTTCGTGGTCTACATCAGCCGTGGAATCCTGCCGATGATTTTGGTGGCCGGCATCCTGGCCTATTTACTCAATCCGCTCGTCAACCTGGGTGAGCGCCTGCGCATCCCGCGTACGGTGAGCACTCTGCTCATCTACATTGTGCTGATTGTGGCACTGGTTCTGATCCCGATCATTTTCATTCCTGCGTTGATCGATCAGCTGCGGGCGCTGGCCAATTTTGACGTTCCTGGCAACGCGCGTGCGTTCTTGCAATGGGCCAACGACACGATCCGCGGCCTGCCGGCAGAGGTCGTCGTCTTGGGCTACGTGCTGCCTGTCGGCAGTACCATTGCCCAGATTCAGGAGAGCTCGCAAGGTACACAGTTCATCCCGTCCGTCAACGACATACTCAGCTACATTCAGCAGGGTCTCTCCGCGACGACGACCGTTGTAACCAGCACCTACAGTATCGGCGTCAGCGTTGTCGGTGCGTTCTTCTCCGGCTTCCTAGCGGTGCTGGTCACGCTGTTTGTCAGCCTGTACATGACCATCGATGCGCCGCGCATCCAGTCCTACATTCATAGTCTCTTTCCGACATCGTATCGCTCGGAACTCGCTGACCTGCTGCGGCGCGTCGCCAATGTCTGGCAGTCGTTCCTGCGTGGGCAGCTGATCCTGAGTATCACTGTCGGTACGACCACCTGGTTGGCGTTGACCCTTGTTGGGATGCCCGGCGCGCTGATTTTTGGCATTTTGGCCGGTCTGCTGGAGGTTGTGCCAAATCTGGGGCCGATCCTGGCCATGATTCCTGCCGTCATCACGGCGCTGCTCCAAGGCAGCGACGTCATGCGTGATGCAGGCATCAACAATCTAGGTTTTGCCCTGATCACGATTGGGATTTACTTTTTGGTTCAGCAGCTTGAGAACAACATCTTGGTGCCGCGCATCATCGGCGACAGCATCAACCTGCATCCGATTGTCGTGATCTGTGCGGTGGCCGTCGGCTTGACGACTGGGGGCATCCTGGGTGCGTTGCTGGCACCGCCGGTCGTCGCCACCTTTCGCGTCCTCGGCAGCTACGTGCACGCCAAGTTGCTGGACTACCCGCCGTTCGTGGCTAGACCGCTGCCTGCTCAAAGGCCCGGCACCTATCGGCGCAAGGTAACCGGGCGCGAACTGGCGGCGCGCCGCAGCCAGGACGATTCCCAGTCCCCCGCTGCAGCGACAGTGCCTACGCCCGGAGCTGATTTCGATGGGATGGCCCGGCACAGTACAATGCCGGGCCATAGTGACGGTGGGGATGGGGCGCATCCAAAAGAGCCTTCGGCCACTCCGCAGCGGCCGGCTTGACCCAATCCAGGTTCCTAGCGACCGTTCCTGTAGCGAGTTCGAAGGCTCTTTCATGGGTTGCCCCAGGCTGTGTGGAGCGATTTAACGACGTCGGTCGCGACCACTGTCACGGCGATCGCGGCCGCTGTCGCGGCGGTCACCGCCACGCTCGCCGCCACGCTCGCCACCGCGCTCACCGCCGCGCTCGCCGCCACGTGCCGGTCGCGAACCACGGTCGCGGCTGCGCGCTTCCTCGACGCTCCAGCCTTCAAGCACAGCCTGGCGGCTGAGGCGCACTTTGCCGCCGGGATCGACGTCGATGACCATGGCAGTCAACTCGTCTCCCAGATTGGCGATATCTTCCACCTTTTCGACGCGATAGTCAGCAAGCTGGCTGATGTGAACCATGCCGTCGATACCGGGCAGGATGTTGACGAACGCGCCGTAGGGTTCGACGCGTACGACGGTGCCCGTGTAGATTTTGCCGACTTCAATGTCTTCGGTCATGCGCTGCACATCGGCCAGCGCCTGCTCCGCATTGAAGCCCTCGCCCGAAATATAGACAGTGCCGTCTTCCTCGATATCGATCTTGACGCCGTAGTTTTCCTGCAGCCCACGCACGGTTTTGCCGCCGGGACCGATGAGTTTGCCGATCTTTTCTGGATCGATGTGATGGGTGAGGATGCGCGGGGCAAACTCGCTGAGTGATGCACGCGACGTGGGCAGCACCTCGAGCATCTTGGCCATGATGTGCATGCGCCCCTCGCGCGCCTGCTCCAGCGCCCGGCGCAGGATTTCGAAGTCGAGTCCCTTGATCTTCAGATCCATCTGGAGCGCTGTGATGCCGTGCTCGGTGCCGGCAACCTTGAAGTCCATATCGCCGAGGGCGTCTTCCATGCCCTGGATATCGCTGAGCACCTGGTAGGCGCCGCTCTCCATATCCTGGATGAGACCCATGGCAATACCCGCCACCGGGGCTGTAATTGGCACGCCGGCATCCATCAGCGCGAGGGTGCTGCCGCAGACAGAGCCCATGCTGGTCGAGCCATTGGAACTGAGCACCTCGCTGACAAGACGCAGCGTGTAGGGGAAGTCTTCTGGGATGACCGGAACCAGCGCTCGTTCCGCCAGTGCGCCGTGACCGATCTCGCGGCGCTTGGGGCCGCGCATGGGGGTCGCTTCGCCGGTGCTGAAAGGCGGAAAGTTGTAGTGGTGCATGTAACGCTTCTCTTCGCCGGGCTGCAACGTGTCGAGCCGCTGTGCGTCGCCGGGCGTGCCGAGCGTGGCAATGGTCAGCACATGCGTCTCGCCGCGCATGAAGAGGCCGGAGCCGTGCACGCGCGGCAGGTTGCCGACCTGCACACGGATGGGGCGAATCTGGGTCGTGGTACGACCATCAGGGCGCAGGCCCTTGTCCAGAATGCGCTGGCGCGTTGCGTTTTTGAGCGCTGCTTCGTAGGCGTCGTTGACTTCGAGTGCGCTGGCATCACCGGCGGTGATGCGCTCAGCAAAAGCGGCGTTCACCTCAGCCTGGATGGCGTCGAGCGCCGCATTGAGTTCGACTTTGCCCAGCCCGCGCGCCAGTACTTCGGCAATCTTCCCTCCTGCAAGGGTGGAGACTTCCGCCTGGACTTCGTCGGCTGGCAGGAAGACCGAAGGCTCATTCTTCTCTTTACCGACCAGAGTGCACAGTTCGTTGATAGCGGCGATGACTTTGCGGTTGGTTTCGTGCGCCAGATTGAGTGCATCCAGAACCAAGTCTTCCGGCAGTTCTTGTGCGCCGGCTTCCACCATCAGGATATTGTCATCGGTGCCGGCTGCCACCAGGTTCAGGCCGGAGTGTTCCAGCTGGGCTGCGGTCGGATTCACGACAAATTCGCCGTCGACGAAACCGATCGTTGTGCCGGAGATGGGGCCGTTCCACGGGATATCGCTGATGGCCAATGCGGCTGAGCCAGCAATAATAGCCAGCGGGTCCATCAGATTCTGGCTGTCAGTGGCGAGGGCAGTGACGATGACCTGCACCTCGTTGCGCATTCCTTTGGGGAAGAGCGGGCGCAGCGGGCGGTCGACCAGGCGCGACATGAGAATCGCCTGTTCGCTGGGCTTGCCCTCGCGGCGGAAAAAACTGCCTGGGATGCGGCCTGCGGCATACAGTCGTTCTTCGAACTCGACCGTCAGCGGGAAAAAGTTGATCCCAGGACGGACATCCTTGCTCATCACGGCTGTAGCGAGCAGCACAGTGTCGCCGTAGCGTACCGTGACGGCGCCGCCAGCCTGCGGGGCCAGCAGCCCTGATTCGATCGCAAGTGTGCGACCGCCGACCTCAACTGTGACCAGCTGAGACCCCTTGAACATTTGCATTTCCATGATTTTTCTACCTCGTCAACCAAACAATGGCAGCCCTATTTTGCCTGGATGTCACCGGGCAAGTATTCAGCTGCCGCCAATAAGAAAAGCAGGGCTGCGGACGTCAACCAAAGCAAAGGTTGATAGCAAGCAGGACTTTGCAAATTCGCCCGCTCGGCAGCGGCGATATCCGAAAATCCTGGCTTCTACATCCCTTCACTTTAGGTCGGGGAGCGCTGACGAGGTGCGGAACTGGAGAGTGCGACCAAGAGGGTACTCTCTTGGTCGCACTCTCCAATGCCGGACCTCGCATCTGTTTCGGGGAAACTGATTTCGATCCCTGCAACTGACGACCTAAACCCTGCACCAAACGCCTGTTACTATATTCTCCTGCGCAAAATCGACTCAAGCATACCAAAAGGGGCGAGCGTCTGAACTTCTGACTGCCTCGCCCCTCGTTTGCCTTGCCTACTTGCGCAATCCCAGACGCTGAATCAACTGCTGGTAGCGTTGGGCGTCCTTACGTTTGAGATACGCAAGGTGCCGCCTGCGCTGACCCACCAACTTCAACAGGCCTCGGCGTGAACCCTCGTCATGCTTGTGCTTGTTCAAGTGATCGATCAGCGGATTGATGCGCGTGGTCAGCAGCGCAACCTGAACCTCAGGGGACCCGGTGTCATTCTCAGTTAAACGATATTCTTCGATTAGCTGAGCTTTTTGCGATCTAGCGATACTCATCGGTACTCCTTCGTGAACCTGTTCTGACAACTATCGAGAATGGCATCACCCTATACACAGGGTGGTCAGCCGGATCACCGCTGTACCGGGCGTATGATCCAGCATGTAATAATACAAGATTATAGCACCTGCTGTGACTTTACGCCAAATTACAGGAAGCCTCCTCACAGATGAATTGGCGATTCGACCGTTTTCACAACGCCTACCCTTCTGGTTCCCCTGGTGGCCTGTACGGCAACCAGGCAGACGACCCCAGCAGATAGCGTCGGTGGTTTGCATCGGGTTGATTCATCTGCTAGTCTGACGTCGAGGGACGAACAGCTCCGGTTCACGCCCAACGACCGAACCGTTCTCTGTGCGGAGCGGGGTCGACCTATTGTCGGATCGATTCACGTCTGCGAGCGTGTATGCAACACCAGACCATCGTCGTGCTCGATTATGGCAGCCAGTACAGCCAACTCATCTGCCGTCGCGTGCGCGAAGTCAATGTCTATGCCGAACTGATCCCCTGGGAGCGCGCGGCAGAGGTGTTGTCGCGTGTGAAGCCGCAGGGCATCATCCTGTCGGGCGGGCCGAACAGCGTCTACGATGCCGGCGCACCGACGCTGCCCGCCGCCGTGTTGGATGCCGCTGTACCGGTGTTGGGCCTCTGCTACGGCCTGCAATTGTTGGCCCACAGCCTGGGCGGCCAGGTCGCACCGGCTGCCGAGCGCGAGTACGGCCGCGCACAGATTGCTCTCACCGGTATGCGCGCCGGCGAGGACAACCCGCTGTTTGCCGGGCTCCCCCCGACGTGGACGGTGTGGATGAGCCACGGGGACCGGGTGGAACGGTTGCCCGACGGTTTTCTTTCCGTGGCCCATAGCCGCAATTCACCCTTGGCCGCCATCGCCAATGAAGGACGCCGGCTTTACGGGCTGCAATTTCATCCCGAGGTCGTGCACACGGAGCACGGTCGCGACATCCTGGCCAATTTCGTCAAGGGCATCTGTGGCTGTTGCGGCGACTGGACAGCCGGCAACTTCATTCAGGAGTCGGTCGAGCGTATCCGCGCCCAGGTCGGCCCGCAAGGCCACGTCATCTGCGGGCTGAGTGGCGGCGTCGACAGCGCAGTGGCGGCAACCCTGGTGCACCGAGCCATAGGCGACCGGCTGGCTTGTGTCTTCGTCGACCACGGCTTGTTGCGCCAGGGCGAGCCGGAGCAGGTGGTCGATACCTTCGAGCGCCATCAGGGTATGCACCTCATCGCCGTAGACGCCAAGGAGGAGTTCTTGTCGGACCTGGCGGGTGTCACCGACCCCGAACGCAAACGCAAGCTCATTGGCAATCGTTTCGTGCGTGTCTTCGAGAGTGAGGCCGCTCGTTTGGCGGGTGAATGGGGTGTGGCGGCTGCGGCCTTTTTGGCGCAGGGCACGCTCTATCCCGACGTCATCGAGTCGGCCAGCCACGACGATACGCGCAACGCGCGCACCATCAAGACGCATCACAATGTGGGCGGGCTGCCGGCAGATATGACCTTCCAACTCATCGAGCCGTTGCGCATGCTCTTCAAAGATGAGGTGCGGACGGTGGGCGAAGCGTTGGGGTTGCCCGAAGAGATCGTCTGGCGCCATCCTTTCCCTGGTCCGGGGTTGGCGATCCGTTGCCTGGGTGAGGTGACGTGGGATCGCCTTGAAACGCTGCGCCACGCCGATACGATCTTTCTTGGCGAGTTACGTGCGGCCGGCCTCTATCGCCAGACGAGCCAGGTCTTTGGCGTGCTGCTGCCGGTGCGGACGGTCGGTGTCATGGGGGATGGGCGCACCTATGCGAATGTGCTGGCCCTGCGTGCCGTCACCACCGACGATTTCATGACAGCGGACTGGGCGCGCCTGCCCTATGACCTGCTGGCGCGCATCAGCAATCGTATTGTCAACGAGGTGTCGGGCATCAACCGTGTGGTCTACGACATCAGCAGCAAGCCGCCCGCGACCATCGAGTGGGAGTAGGCCATGATCAACTGTCGAGGTGCCGCCGCCCGCGGATCGGGCATGCGTGAAAGTGGCCGATGGATCGCCGATGATCAGTGGACTGTTGAGCGCTGACCTTCATTCTTTTCATGCGCCGCCGTCCGTTACCCTCCGCCCGCTTCGTCACCTATACGCTGCTGTTGATGGCCCTGCTCTCGCTCTTTCCACTCTACAGCTGGTATAAGCAGGTCGCTGCGCCGATCCCACCGGGCGTGCGGCTGGGCGGCGTCGACGTGACAGGCATGAAGACCGTCGACGAAATCCGCACTCATCTAGACCCCATCTACCACGAACTGCTGGCCGTCCGCTTTCAGAATCGCCTGCTGCAGTTGAATCCCGACGACTTCGACTTCACCGTTGACTTTGCGCAGATGGTGGCCGACGCCGGGCGCTACCTGGAGGGCTGGGAGTTCGTCGATATTGCCGTGCGCGAGGCCATCGGGCTGCCCCAGCAGGTGCGCAATGTACCTGTGCGCTATTCGCTCGATGAGGAAAAATTGCGCGCCTGGCTCGAGGCAGTTGCCGCGCAACTGAACACCGCTCCTGTGGCGGCACGCGTAGAGGATACGTCGGGCAACGCCGCCGGTTCAGCAGCGGGAGCGTCGCCCACGCCCCCCTCACCCTTTCCGGCCACGGTACCTGAGCCGCGGCGCGGCCTGCGATGGGTACCTGGTGCGCCCGGCTATGAGATTGACATCGAAGCCAGCGTCGGGCGCATTATCGAAGGATTGACCAGCCACGATCCACGCGATGTGAGCCTGGCGCTGCGCGAGGTGCCGCCACCCATGCCCACCATGGACGACCTTGCGCCGCAACTCGTGCGTCTGCTCGATGGCTACCCGGCCTTCACTGCGATCCACGTCATCGATCTGCAACACGGCGCCGCAGCCAGCGTCGACGGTGACGCCGCCTTTTCCGCCATGGCGACCCTGCGCATTGCGCTGGCCGCTGCGGTTCTGGAGAAATTACCCAATGGTATTGCCGCTGGCGATGCAGAGGCACAGCAGGTAGGGCAGTGGCTTGACCTGGCATTGGGGAAGGACCCGAACGAGCCGGCCAATGCTGCATTGGGCTGGCTGGGCGACGGCAGCGTGTCGCGCGGTGCCCAACGGCTGACGAGCTTTGTGCAGCGGCTGGGCCTGGAGAACACCTTTGCCCAGGGCGAATTTGGTGGCACGGCAACTGCGCCACTGGTGACGCCGTCCAACCAGCGCAAGCGACCCAATACACGCCCCGATGCCAATATGCAGACCACGGCCGAGGACATGGCGACGCTGCTAGCTGCCATTTACGAATGTACGCAGGCGCGCGGCCTTCTGCATACCACCTTCCCGGAGAGCATGACAGCGGAAGAGTGCAGCACGATTCTCTTCTATATGGCGCACAACGAGTTGCGGGATACCATCTGGCGTGGCCTGCCCGACTGGGATGCGCGCTGGACAGTGCATCGCCACGGCTTGCTGCCTGCCCAGCATGGGGCTGTGGCGCTCGTGTGGGGACCCACTGGGCCGTATGTGGTCAGTGTCTATGTGTTCAACCCCGGGCTGGTCGGGTGGGAAGTGGCCAACCAGTCAGGGGCCGACCTGAGCCGAATCGTGTGGGAGTTCTTCGAGTTTCAGCGTAGCCAGGGAGGGCCGGACCCCGGCACTGCACCGGTGCTGTCGCCGCCACCGGGGTACGAGGCCGTGGATCAGTATGCGCCGTCAGCGGCAAATCCTAGTGGCCGGTAGCTGTCATAGCGGTCGACCGGCGGTGTAGGGCTATCGGTCGAAGCGGCTCTGGATGTACTGGATCGCCTGGTTGCAGAATTTACACTTCCCAAACGTTTTTCGCCCTCTTTTCTAGCATCTGTCCGGCAGAGTAGAGAAAGAAGGGAGCGAGGGTTCCCTACTGGTTTTCACCAACATCATGGAAAAAGGAGACTGTATCCTATGAGTAGCAAGACAAACTGGAAACAATGGTTGATAGCTAGCATTGTCGTCGGCGCGCTTGTGCTTGCGGCGGTGGCCGTTGCGCCCACGGCCACCTTTGCGCAGAGTGACGATGGCAGCGGCGACCAACCGGCCGCGCCTGCTATCCCGTGGGGACGCGGTGGCATGCATGGCGAGGGCATGCAGGGTTTTGGCTTGGGAGAGATGC
>CAIRNL010000721.1 GCA_903879975.1 uncultured Chloroflexota bacterium
AAATCCTGCTGAACAGGACGCGCGAGGACTACGCTACGCGGGCCGACATGCACGCCGATATCAACCGGGTGCTTTCGCGCATCGACAACCTCGACCAGAAGATCGACCGCATTTTGCAGGGGATGAACAAATGAGGCTGGTAATCCTGCTCTTGGTCGCAGGCTGCGGCCCTGTTACTGTATCGTCAGTGGCCTACACGACGGCCTGTCCGAAAGGTGACCGCCAGTGCGAAATCCGGCAGAACGCGGAAACGCTATACTACATGTCGATGCCAGACGCCGCCAACGCCCTGCTCTGCTCTGGCGATACGCGGGATGTTATGGGGGCGCTCTGCTCTGTCTACTGACAGCGGTGGCCGACGCCCAAGTCACGGGCGACTTGAACACCAACAGCGGTAACACCAACTCGACCATTGGGTCGAACAACAATGAAAGCACCACCCACTACAATGGTGCTGGGTCCGCGCCGTTCTCTACGCCCGTGCCGACAGCCGCTGCGCCGACAGTCATGGGCGGCGGCGGCAACGACTCCTGCCTTATCCCCTACCAGCAAGCATTCCAGATCAGCATCTTCGGCAGGGCCGAAGGCAAGATGGAGCAAGACCCAGAGTGCAACCGCCGTAAAGACGCCCGCCTGCTCGGCACTCCGCAGGAAGCCGGGGGCCTCGGTCTGCAGGTTTCAGGCATCTCGGTCATGTGCGAGAGCCCAGCGATCTTCAAGGCAATGGCACTAGCAAGCACTCCCTGCCCGATCTACTCCATTGAGACAGGCAAACTGCTAGTGGGCCGTGAAGGCTATCTCGCAATGCGTGACGAACCCCATATTTATGTGGTAGGATACTCCAGCGACCGGGCTTTCTGGGACGCCTTCCTGCTCATGAACGAGGAGCTACCTGATGTCCTACCTCAAGAAAACACTGGCCCTCTTCTGTCTGAGCGCTTCCGTCGCTCACGCCGATCCGACGATAACGAACCTGCAGGGGTCAGCCCAAGCAATCCTTGACCAGCTTGCGGCGTCTCAGGACCTAACTGTGGGCGCAGTCTACAGTGCGGGTCAAGGCGATATCCTCGCGCCGGGCGTCATGCAGGACGCTGCCATTACCGAACAGATGCGGCTGGACTACAACTCCGACATTCAGGGGGTGATCGACGCGACATACTACAGCGCGGAGATTCTGTTTCAGGATCAGCACGAAGCAGCAATGGCAAATCTCGATACGGCTGTCGATAACCTCGTTGCCGCAACTGCAGTTCTGATGGAGGTGCAGGTCATCGCCAACATGGCTGCCAACGCCGACACCGTCCAAGAGCAGCTGGCCTTCCAAGCCGTCCTGACCAACAACGACATGACGATCAGCGCAGCCGACGTGAGCAACTATAACACGGCTCTCGGCGCGGTGCAGACTTATGCCCGCGATGCTGGTGCCTTCTTGGCTGCATCTCGCAATGCCAGCATGACCAGCACGGTTGATTCCTACGCCGCAAACACTGGGACCAGCCTCTACGGGGCAACAGTGACCTACAGCGCCACGGCTGACATCCTGAATGTCACCGCTGACGGGGCCTTCGGCATCGGATTCCAAGGCTTCCT
>CAIRNL010000722.1 GCA_903879975.1 uncultured Chloroflexota bacterium
ATCGCCGCGCCCCGAACCGACGCCGACGCCCACCAAGACACCCGCTGCCGCCGCACAGCCGGCAGCCGTGGCGCCGACCTCCACGCCGGCGCCGGCGATCGAGTTGCCTACCGCTACGCCTGTCCCGCCGACGCCGACACCGCGGCCCGGCAACATTGCGCCCTACACCGGCCTGCCCGTTGCCGACCCAGCCGTGCTCCGACGACCGCCGATTTTTGTATGTGTCAACAACGACGCAGCCGGCCGCGCTGCCCACTACGGGCTTTCCAAGGCGGATCTCGTCTACGAATACATCGTCGACGGTTTCACGCTCACCCGCATCACCGCCATATACCAGAGCCAGGAAGCGGACCGCATCGGCCCTGTTCGCTCGGCGCGCTATCCCAACATCTGGATGGTGCAGATGTATGGCGGTGTGCTGGCCTGCTCAGGCGGCAGCGATGCCATCCGTTACCTGCTCAAAAACGAAGTCGGCTTCCCTTATCTGGATGCCGACATCGACGATCCCTCCAACAACCGCTACTTCACCAACCTGGGCGACGATTATCGCACGCGCTTGCAGGCGCGCACCGACGGCGTCCGCCAGTGGCTGGCCGACCAGGGCATCGATATCCAGTGGAGCAAGCCTGGATTCGACTTTGCTGAGGCGACGCCACCCAACTTTGCCGGCGACGCTACGGTCATCGACATTCCATATCCCGGCGGCAACACAGTGCAGTGGCGCTACGATCCGGCACTGGACGGTTACGTTCGTTTTCAGGGTGGCGTCCAGGAATCTGATCCGGCCAGTGGCGGACCAATCGTGGCATCCAACGTGATCGTGGCCGCAGCCGTCCATGAACTGACCGATATTGTCGAGGATACCCTTGGCACCAAGGGCGTGAATATCAAGTTGCACGAGTTCGGCGATCTGCGTCTCTTCCGCAATGGCAAGGTGTATGAAGGCACGTGGCGCGCAAGCCAGGAAGCGCCGCCGCGGTGGCTGGGTCCCGGCGAAGTACCTGTCCCCCTCAGACCGGGCCAGAGCTGGGTGCAGGTGGTACAGCAGATGCAGGACGTTTCCTACCAATAGTCCGATAGCATTCGTGGCCGGATGCGGCGCCCGTTGACGGAGCAACCAGCACCGTGTCTGGCTACAGTAGAATATCAAGGATGGAGAAGATCGATGACACGCTGGCAGACATCCGTAGGTTGTTTCTCTGCCCAGACCGGCCCACAGCTCCGCGCCCGGCATCACCGGCTCTTTGCCGCTGTGCTGTTTGTCGGGCTGGTCGTCGCCCTGGCGGTGACGCCTGTGCCCGCCTTCGCCCAACCGTCGACGCCGGCAAGCAGCGCCGACGCTGCAACCTATATTGTACAACCCGGCGATTCGTGGACGAGCGTTGCACGCAAGACCGGTTTCAGCGTGCGCGATCTGCAGGCCGCCAATCCCGGTTCCGTCCGCATGAGTGGCTGGCTGATCGCCGGCGAGGAGTTGACCTTGCCTGGCGCCGCTACCCCCGCGCCGCTGGCGACGCCGACCCCTGCGCCGCCGGCAACGGCTGTCCGTGACGAGACTTCGGCCGGTATCTATCTTGTACAGCCCGGTGATTCGTGGACAAGCGTTGCACGCAGCACCGGCTTCAGTGTGCGCAGTCTGCAGTCGGCCAATCCGCAGGCAGTGCGTTCCAGCGGCTGGCTGATTGTCGGCGAGGAATTGACCCTGCCCGTCGCCGCCACGCCGATCGCACCGGCAGCCACCGCACCGGCCGAGTCGGAAAGCACCCCCACCGAGTCGGTAGCGGCGACAGAACCGGCGCCTGCCACGGCGGAAGCTGTTTCAACCCCTGAATCGGCGGAAACACCGGAGTCTACACCGACACAGGAACCGGCGACGATGCCGGCCACCGAAGGGGGCGTCTATGTCGTGCAGCCCGGTGAGTCGTGGAACAGCCTCGCACAGAAGTTTGATGTCAGCGCCGACGCCTTGCGCGCCGCCAATCCGCAGGCAGTGCGGCCGGGACTTGTCCTCTTCCGCGGCGACCGGCTGACGATTCCTGGCCAGGATGGCGCCACGCCGCCACCCACCGCAACAGCGACGGTTGCCGCGCCGGCAACGGCAGCGCCCACCGATACCCCCCTGGCCGTGGATGGCCTGCCACCCGCACCGGCGCCCGAGGATGCTGCACCGGCCTGTCCGACCGAGTTCACATCCTATCCTGACACATTGGTGGAATGGCAGGGCCCCGCTGCGAACATAGAGGCTGTACTCGCTTTCTTGCGTACCTGCGAAGCGCTCGACGAAACCAATCTGCGCGGCGAGGACTGGAACGGCGATGGCGTCGACGACTACGCGGTGACGATCCAGAACCCACTCTCCGATGCAGTTGCCCGGGAGACGGACCTCTTCGTTTTCATGAGCGATGCCGGCGGCCATAAACTGGCCTATCGCGCGCAGCCCGCCGGCCAGATCAACATCCTGGCGACCGGTGACATCAATGACGACGGCCAGCCGGACCTGGCTTGGCTCGACACGACCTGCGGCGCCAGTACCTGTTTCGATACGGCCATGGTGCGCAGCTGGGACGGTACGCAGTGGAAGGACTGGACCTCCAGCACGATCGTCATGGCATACGCTGACGTGGTGCTGGAGGAGGCGCGCGAGAATGGCCAGGGCCTTGAGATCGTGCTCGCAGGGGGCGAGTACGGCAGCGTGGGCGCCGGCCCACAGCGAGCGCGCACCGAGGTCTGGGGCAGCGTCGCAGGCGAACCTTACACCCTGCTCGACAAGCTCTACGAACGCAGCACGTGCCTCTATTTCAAAGTGCTCGACGCCGGCGAGGCGCTCACGCGCTACCAGGAGATCGGGTTGGTGCAGGCACGTGAGATGTACAACGAAGCCGTCACCAGTCGCAGTCTGGTGACGTGCAGCCAGCGTCCAGGCGAAATGGATGAATTGCGCAGTTTCAGCCTCTTCCGGCTGGCCTTGGTCGATGCCTATGCCGGCGAGCCTGACACGGCGGCTGAAAGTGTGGCGCAGCTGCAGCAGGCTTACCCAGACTCCATCTACGCAGCCCTGGGCCAGGTGTGGCTCGACGCGTACCAGGCCGGCGACAATATCGCCGCAGCCTGCGCCGCAGCCACAGCCTTTGCCGAGCAAAACCCGGAAACCTATGAGGCGCTTTCCGATTATGGCTATGCCAACCCAACCTTTACAGCTGCCGATCTCTGCCCGGTGCTGGCCATCCGGCCGGTAGCGCTGCCCGAATCCACCGGCACAGCAGAGTCGCCAGCCGTGCAGGCCACGCAACCCATCACACCGATCCTGACGCTGACGGCAACGACCGATGTCTCCGCTGTTGCCCCGACCCTGACCGGCAGCGGGAACGAGCTGCCGCTCTGCCCGACCACGCTGAGTGGGTATGCCACGGTTCTGCCCACAGTCATTGCCGTCTCCGCAGCCGACCCGCTGGTCGTTGAAACGTGGCTGCGCCTCTGTGATGGCATGACAGACGATCGCGGAGGGATGCTGCTGGCCGACTTCAACGGAGATGGCCGCGAGGACGCACTCTTCCTGCCTACCATCGTCAGCGATCTTGGCTTCGGACCTGGCGGCGCACAGGGCGCGCTCCTCGTCTACCACGGCGCCGCTCCCAGCGGCTATGACCTGATCTACTCTCCGGATGTCTTCGGACAGCCTACCCTGCTGGCGGTCGATGATCTGAACGGCGACGGCGCTATCGATCTTGCATGGACCGTGGAGGGCTGTTCGACCTTCTGCATCAAGGAGGTGCAAATGGTCACCTGGGATGACAAGGCGGGTGACTACGTCTCCATCATCGAGCCGGGCGCCACGATCGCCGAAGGCGCCGCCACGGTGGAATCATTGCCCGAAGGCGCGCCGGGCACAGGGATGCAGCTGCTTCTGGCCGGCGGCGTGAGCGGTACAGCCGACGGCGGCCTCGAGGTCGATCACACGGAGATCTGGCAGAGTGTCGAAGGTCAGCCCTTCCGCCGCCTGACTTGGCTCTACAATCGCGAGACGGACGGCAATGAGTGCCTGGGGCTGCGTCTGGTCGAAGCGGATGCGGCGTTGCAAGTCGCGGACGTGCTGGGCTATGAACCTGCTATCGCCCTATACCGGGCGGCGCTGGACCCGGAGTTGCGCGCCTGTTCTATCTTTGGCGTGCCGGCAACGGAGGAACTCAAGCTGCTGCAGGGCCTGGCGATCTTCCGCCTGATTCACGCCCAGGTGCTTGCCGGCGACAATGCTGCAGCCGAGCAGGATTTTGCTGCGCTCCGACAGGGCCAGCCAGATAGCGGCTTTACCCAGGCGGCAGAGGCTTGGCTGGCCGCCTACCAGGACGGCGCAGATGCGGCGGCCGCCTGTCTGGCCGTGCAGCCGATCTTCGACAAGGAGACGCTGACCTGGCAGATCACCGACCACTTCGGCATCAAT
>CAIRNL010000723.1 GCA_903879975.1 uncultured Chloroflexota bacterium
GGAGGATCAGCCCCACCGCCTGCGCCTCGAACAGCTTGATCCGGGTCGGCTGCGTGGCGGGTGTGTCCACAGCCTGCTGGAGGCCCGGCGCACTCGGCCGGGGCAGAGGCCGGCTGGGCGCGCCAGCATAGAGTCCCTGCTCCTCGGCGTAGCCGTACCGCACAGCCAGCGGGGCACAGATGCGCCAGAAGACGCGTAGCTCTTCCTGGGACGCCGGCAGTGGCGACTCGTCCAGGTGCGAATGGCGCACCTCCTTGGTGCCATTGTCCAGCACAGCCGTGATAGCTGCCTCGTCAAAACCCTCCAGGCCAAGGAAGCGATAGAGATCGCAAATCTGGCTGAGGCTGGTATCTTCCAGGCGGATCGTTCGGCACACCGCCGGATCGCCGATCGCCTCGAACTGGCAGGCGATCATGGCATACTGGCGCACCCAGCGCTGCGCCAGTTCCTCGGCCAGAGCCAGGTCAGAATAGGGCGAGCGCGTCTCCTGACGGAAGTGGGCGAGCATAGAGCGACCGGTGGCCACAGGATGGCGCACGAGCGCAACCAGGCGCAGCCGTTCGGGGCCGATGGAGCGGTAGAGCATGTACCCCAGCCCGCGCATCCAGTTGAGGGTATCGCCGTAGATCCAGGGCAGGGCCAGGCGTTTGTCGATGCGCCGCCGGACGCCGGGAAACTCGGCCAGCGCAGAACGCAGAAAGAGGTCGGCATCTGCGGCAAAGCGCCGCTCCAGGTGGTCAGTGACCTCGCTGATCTCGTCATGCCCCGGCTGATGCCAGACCTCGGCGTTGGTAGCCAGGCGCAGCGCATGGCAATAAAAGCGGGTGCCGCAGAAGCCGGAGGAAAGAAAGTAGAAATTGACCAAGCGATCGTTCATGTAGCCGTGCGCTCCTGGCGTTTTTCCATCAGGCATCCTGCCTGGGCGGCGCCGTCGCCAACAAAGATTCTCCACGCCCTGGCGCTGGCTGTTGGCCGAATGGAGCCGTGTGTCCGCAGTATATCATGCAGGATGGCAGCGGGCGAAGGGGTGGTCGCGCGCGCTGATTTGCGCAAATCAGCGCGCCGTCGTATACTCTTTGAATTCTTCCGGATCGATCGCTGACACCGGGCGGAATATACCGGGTGCTGCCGCTATCGACCACCAAGGACGGCGGAGCAGCCGCCAGCCGCATCCCACACCCATGCACCGAAACGGCTCCCTCATGGAGACGGTCCTGATCGGCACTTTGGGCGCCGAGCCACAAGTGATTACGTTGGCAACCGCTCTGCTGCGGCAGGAGGGGGTGGCGCGGGTGGTAGCCGTGCATACGGACGCGCGCTTTGCGCCGATTGCCGGCGCTCTGCCCGCGCTGCGCAGCGCGTTTGCCGAAGCGCCTGACGCTCCCCCGCTGGAGTGCGTGGCGGTGGACGTGGCCGACACGCTCACGTCCGCCGAGCTGGACCGTTTTGCCGATACGCTCTTTGCCGTGCTCAAGACGCACCTGGCTGCGGGCCGTCGCATCCACCTGCTGTTGGCAGGCGGGCGCAAGAGCATGGCGCTGACCGGGCTGAGCGTGGCCCAGCTCCTGCTCGGTACTGGCGACCACGTATGGCACCTGCACTCCGACGAGGCGCTGCGTCACTCTGGACGTTTCTGGCCTGCGGCCGGCGACGCAGTGCACCTGATCGAGCTGCCGCTGGCGCCACCTGCCGCGGTGCCGCCGCGTTTCACGCCCGCCGTAGCAGCTGCGTCGCCAGCCGCTGCCCGCCAGGCCCTGGGCGCGGCCGAGCAGGCACGCCTGCGCCACTTCGTCGAGTCCGAATTGACTGCCGCCGAACGCAGCGTGGCCGCGCTCTTCGCCCAGCAGGTGATGGGCGTGGA
>CAIRNL010000724.1 GCA_903879975.1 uncultured Chloroflexota bacterium
GGGGGTGCTGGGCGACACCGCCCTGCACCCCCCTACACAAGGCCCACTCACCGGATGGATGGGATGAGCAGGCGTCGTGGCTAGAACTTCTCCATCCAGGCTTCCTGCGCTTGATTGAGCGCCTCGTCGAGCGTCTGGCTGCCGTCCAGGTAGAGCTGGAATTGTTCGTCAAAGAGGCGCATGAGCTCTTCGGCGACGGGCAAGCCCACAAACTCATTGGCGAGGTAGCCCTCTTGGAATACGGCAAAGGCGGCGCCGAAGAGTTCGTCGGTCTGCACAAAGTCCGGCGTGGAATTGACGTTGCCCGGGAATGCATTCGCGATCGACGACAGCTTGGAGTTGGTCTCGGCGCTCATCAGGAATTCGACCAGCTTCCAGGCTTCCGCCTGGTGTTCGCCATTCGAGGCAACACCGATACCCCACGAAGCGTACGGCAGGCCGCGCTTGCCGGTGTAATCATCTGCGGCGGGCAGTGCCGTAATCGCAAAGTTCAGGTCTGGGCTGCGCTCGCGCAGCATGTTGATATGGGCCAGGCTGCTGATCATCATACCGACGCGGCCATTGGCGAACTCTTCGACCTTGTCTTGCTCGCGCAGAGAGAAGGCGCCGGGCGCAATGACGCCCGCATCGTAGAGTCCCTTGATGTACTCGGCTACGCCGCGCACATTGTCGTTGGTCAGGTCGGGCATGCCATCCTTCATCATACTACCACCCGACGCCCATACCCACGACATCACGTCGTTCTGGATGCCATTGGGCTGCTCCAGCGACAGGGGCAGCACCCAGCCGTAGACGTTGTTGGTCGGATCGGTCAGCGCTGCTGCTGCTGCTGCAAACTCGCTGCGCGTGCTGGGTGGGTTTGCCACACCGGCTGCTTCCATCAGGTCCAGGTTGACGAAGACCGGATAGACGAAGTTTACCACGGGGATCATGTACGTGGCACCGTTCAGCTGAATCTGTGCCGCCAGTTCGCTGTCGTCGAAGCCGGCCTGCGCCATCAGATCGGTCAGGCTGGCCAGCGAACCTTGCTTGACAAAATCACTGACCCAGGCGCCATCCAGCCCAACCACATCAGACATCGTGCCGGCCACTGCGCCGGCGACGACCTGCTCGCGCGTCGTGGAGTAGGGGCCGCTGATCAGTTCGACCTTGATGCCAGGGTTCTGTGCTTCGAACTCATCCATCAGCGCGCGGAACGCGCCCTCCGGCAGCTCTGGTTCCCACCACTGCGTGAATTCGAGTGTCACCGTCTCGCCTGCGGGCGCTGCGGCTGGCGCCTGCGGTGCGACCGTGGTGCAGCCGCTGATCCATGTGGCAAACAATGCCATCACGATCAACAGACTCATTACTTTCTTGTTCATGTGCTTCATCTCCTCAGATAGAATGCAAACAGAATGGCAGATGTGCGTTACAATAGTTGGCAGCAACGGCGAGTAGGCAACCTCCCGCGCGAGCAGGTCGGTATGCTGCCCGTCGTGCTTCCTGAGGAGATACTGCGTGCCCGCCAAGACAGCCGGTGTCTCCTCGTCCTCTCTTTTTGGGTAGAACGTTCTTTATCGTCTGGCGTCAACCTCCTCTCTCTGTCGTGTGGCTAGCTCCAGTCAATATTTGCGATGGCGGGTAGCCCGCATCGTTTGGGAGACTGCTTGAACCGAGGCGTCGGAACGCTGAACGCAGACCCCGATATAAAGGGCTTCGAGCAGCGCCAGCGTTGCCAGGTTGGAAGCCATCTCCTCCTCACGGAAGTGGCTGGCCCGCGTCGAGGTGAACAGGCAATAATCGCCATGGCGTGTCAGGGGCGAATCCGAGTGGTTGGTGATGCCGATGGTGCGTGCGCCACGTTGCCTTGCCAGCTCCAGCGCGTAGACGGTATCCTTCGAACTGCCCGTATGCGAAATGCCGATTGCGACATCTTCTGGGCGGGTCAGGCTTGCATACATTTCCTGCACCGTGGGATCGATCGAGAATCGGCTATGCAGTCCGATCTTGGTCAGGCGAAAATTGAGATCCATCGCCAGTGGAATCGAGTTGCCGGAGGCAAAGATCTCAATATGCTGCGCACCGCACAGTGCCTGGATTGCGTGCTCCAACACCGGTATTTTCAGGATCCGTATTGTGTCTTCCAGTGAGCGCATGCCGGCAGTCATGGCTTTCTGCACAGCGCTTGCCAGATCGTCGTCTGGCGTCAGGTCCTCGTGGACCAGCAGCATCGGCGACACCAGGTCTTCGGCCAACCCGATCTTGAGTGCGTGAAAGCCAGAATAGCCCAACGACTGTGCAAAGCGCACGATGCTCGCTTCGCTCACTCCGGCGCGTGTGCCCAACTCAGTAATCGTCAGGTTGATGGTCTCGCGCGGGGCATTGACGATATACTGTGCCGCTTTCTGCGCCGAACCCTTTAGCTTTGGCAGCGCGTCCGAAATTGCGGCAAGCGTGCCACGCTCATGACGGATAGATTTGGCCATAGGTGAAAATAGTAGTCGAAAAATGAAACTTATTTTCACAATTATAACATTTGTGAAAATATTTGTCAATGGATTTTTCTGGCAAAAATTCAATTCATGCGGGAAAGGATCGGGAATCTGTTCAACACAGAAATTGCCAGGAGCTGGACTGACCCCCAGATCAAACAAATCTGCCGTTCGCACCGGGTTGTCAGACCGATCAGAGCGGCAGAGAGTTGTGTATTTTCGCAATCACTGTGCAGTGGGAACAAGGAGCGGGTGAAGAGATTCGAACTCTCAACATTTTGCTTGGGAAGCAAACGCTCTGCCGTTGAGCTACACCCGCCTGTCCACAAAAGTATAGCGAGGGCGCAGCATGCTGTCAAATACTACAAA
>CAIRNL010000725.1 GCA_903879975.1 uncultured Chloroflexota bacterium
ACCTCAGTCAATCGGTAGTGATGGAGCAGCGCAGCATGTAGAGCGATTTGCCAAATCGCTCTACAAAATCGCCGGCCTATTTGCGCCCATCTGTCCTAGGGGGCCGGTGCGAGAATGCCGTGTACAGCGAAAGTTGAACGACTCATGCATGAAACAATCCATCTTTCTTCGCTTCCCAACCCGCTGCGCTGGGATTTTGCAGCTGCGGACTTCACCGTGGATGACGGCGCCATTCGGATGACGGCGGCGCCGCGAACCGATCTCTTTGTCGACCCGCGCGGCACGGTGGACATGACCAACTCGGCGCGGCTGCTGTTCGATCCCGACGAGGTCTTCATGCTCAGCGCCCACGCGCGCGGCGATCTCGTGGCGACCTACGATGCGGCTGTTCTGATGCTTTACGTCGACGATCGCCACTGGGTCAAGCTATGCCTGGAACTGTCGCCGCAGGGGCAGCCCATGATCGTCTCGGTGGTCACCAACGGTGTGTCCGATGACTGCAATTCGGTGGTGTTGGATTCGGCGTCGGCCTATCTGCGTGTGGCTGGGCTGGGCACCGCTTTTGCCTTGCACTATTCACTAGATGGGACAACGTGGCACTTCGTGCGCTACTGTGCGCTCCAACACAGTGCGGGGTTGCGTGCCGGCTTTTCCGTGCAGGCGCCCACAGGTAACGGCTGCACGGTGAGCTTCTCAGACATTCGGTACTCGCCGCGCCTGCTGGGTGACCTGCGTTCGGGTGAATAGGCTGCGCTCTGGTGAACGCCGAACTGGGGCTCGGCGTTCTGGAACTTGACGGAAAGAAGGATATGCTGTAGATGTACCGGAGGTGAAGCCGGTGCATCGTTTGCAGTCCGGCCAACATCTCTCGATCACAGAAAGCATTGACCTATGTACTACATTCTTTTCTATGACTACGTGGCCGATTACATGGAGCGCCGCGGCGCCTATCGGCCGGATCACTTTGCCCTGGCCAGTGCTGCGCACGAGCGGGGCGAACTGGTCATTGCCGGCGCTCTGGCCGACCCGCCCGACCGCGGGGTGCTGGTTTTCAAGGGCGATGGACCACAGGTAGCCGAGAACTTTGCGCGCCATGATCCGTACGTGCTCAACGGCATCGTCACCCGCTGGGAAGTTCGCCCGTGGACGGTGGTGATCGGCGGTTAGGGTATGGACAAGGGACAAAGCATGGCCGGCGAGGGCGAACCCTCTCTGCAGTTGCAAATGGTGTGGCCCGAACATCTGCTCGACCAGCCGCCTGCGGTGCATGTGGCGTCCGGCTATCACCTGCGCACCTACCAGCCCGGTGACGAGCTGCGCTTCTACCAGGTGATGGCGTTGGCTGGCTGGCCAGGCTGGGACGACAGTCGCCTGGAACCCTGGATCGCACGCATCCCGCCGGGAAGCTGGTTCATGGCGGTGCACACCGCCAGCGACACCATCGTTGCTACGGCCATGGGGCTGCACGACCATTCGGCGCACCATCCGTTTGGCGGTGAACTGGGGTGGGTCGCAGCCGACCCAGCACATACGGGGCAAGGATTAGGAATGGCTGTCTCGGCCGCTGTGACGGCGCGCCTGCTGAGTGCCGGCTACCGCAATGTTCATCTCTACACCGAGCATTGGCGGCTGGCTGCGATCAAGAGCTACCTCAAGCTGGGCTATGTGCCCTTTCTCTATGCGCCAGAGATGGCCGGTCGCTGGCGCGATCTGTGTGCAGCGTTGCCGTGGCCTCACACGCCGGACGCCTGGCGGACCGTTCAGCGCCGTGCCCGCACAGCCGACGGTGTATCGACATAGATCTGGACACTGTCACTCAGCCGATTGCCGATGTAGACCCGGTTTGTCACCGGGTCGACGCCGATCATACCGGGATCGCTGCCTGTGGGGACGGTGGCCAGCACGGCCAGGCTCACGCCGTCAAAGACTGTCATCGAGTTAGCGGCGCTGTTGGCGACAAACACATGCCCCGTCGTCGGATTGACGGCAATGCCGGTGCCGCCAAACTCGCCGCCATTGCCTACACGGACGTCGGCGACAAAGCTGGAGCCGCTCGTTGTCACGTCATGGATTGCCACCCGATCGGGATAGCCGTCTGCCAGTGCGTAGAGTATGTAGAGGCGGCTGTGTGTAGCATCGAGGGCGATCGCGTAGGGCATGCCGCCTGGGTGGATGTTTTGCAGCCACAGCCGCGTGTTGGTTGTGAGGTCGAAGACGCTGACGAAGCCGGCGTCGCGATTGCTCACGTAGAGCCGTTGCAGGGCCGGGTGCACGGCTACGCCGAAGGTGCCGCCGCTGCTTTCCAACGTCGTCAGCAGTGTGTTGGCTGTGCCGTCAATCACGGCAACGCGGCCGCTGCCGTGCAGCGTGACATAGACACGGTTTGTGCTCTCGTCGATGGCAATCAGGGCAGGTTCGCGGTAGCCGCGCGCACCCAGGTTGACGGTGGCCAGCGTGACACCGGTGGCGCCGTCAAAGATGCTGACCGTATTGCTGACATAGTTCGCTGCATAGACTTTGCCGGTCGACTGGCTCACAGCCACGCCAAAGGGGTCTCGTCCGGCCGGCCACTGGCCGACGACAGTGTTGGCAGCGCCGTCGATCTTGTAGACGCTGGCTGTTGTCTTGCTGCCCACGAAGATGGCATTGGTCTGCGGATTGGCGGCGATACCGTTGGGATGGTGCACTCCCGTGATGGGGGGTGCCGGTGTCGGCGACAGCATCGGCGTGGGTGTAGGGGTCACCGTTGGCGTCGGCGTGGGTGTTGCCTGGCGATTCTGGAACTGCACCGCAGTGCATGCACTGCCGGCCACCACCTGGATATTGACTGCGGGCGCGCTCAACGGCAGCCAGCCGGGCACCGGTGGCTCCTCCACCACATAGGCGCCTGCCGGCACGCCATCGAAGCGGAAGTTGCCGAGGCCGTCGCTGACGGCCGTGCGTGTCGGACCACCCGTGAGTGGGGTCAGGTGGAAGACGAAGCCGGGCAGGCCGACGTTGAGCAGGTCGATTTTGTGGCCGGTGACACAGCCTGCTCCTACCGGGGTCGCTCCCAGTGTGGGCGTAGGTGTCACTGCGCGGCCGACATACGGCAGGCTATTGTGGAAGGGCAGGCCAGTCGGCACTGCGACGGGCGTCGTCTGGCGGTTCTTGAAGCGAATCATCAGGCACTGATTGCCGGGTTCGAAGATGGGTACGTCAAATTCGGGTGCTGTCACCGGCTCCCAGCCAGATTGTGCCACTTCCCAGAAGCGGTACATGCCATAGTCCAGTGGCGGGAAGCGGAAGAGGCCGGTGGCGTCGGTCGTTGCTGTGTAGATGGGTCCTGTGCCGTCAGCATACTGGGCGTGAATCTCCCATCCGGCCACGCCCACATGGTTGTCGTCGACCTTGTAGCCCTCGACACAGCGGATCAAAAGCTGCTGGCCAAAGTGAACTGTGATCGGCGCGTTCCACGGCACAGCCGCGCCCTGCGTCTGCCCCGTCGTACTGACATGTCTGGGCAGCAGTGTCTGTGTGACGGTGTAGGCGCCGATCGGCTGCTCCGTCCAGGTCAGAATCCCCGTGGCTGAAGTGACTGCGCTGGCGGTATCGCCGAATTCGTTCACCCAACTGACAGTGACGTCCGGGAGTGGTGTTTCGCCTGCATCCCAGACCCCATTGCCGTTCCCGTCGTCGAAAACACGTGCGATCAGCGATCCCAGCAGTTGATTGCCAAAAGTCGCTGTGACCATCTGCGCGGGGCCGAGCGCCACCGGCGTCGTGGTCGGCGTTGTGGCTCGTACGCTCGCCGGCATGACTTCGCTGACAATGTATTCTCCTGCGGGAATGTTGGGCCAGCGGACCACGCCGCTTACGGTGATATCTGAGCCGTCGCTCAACACACCCGTGTAGGTCATTGTGACGCCATCCAGGGTAGGCTCGCCAGCATCGCGCACGCCATTGCCGTTGCGGTCCTCAAACTTGAGTGCCACCAGCGTGCCGATGCCCTGAATGCCGTAGCGTGCCGGGCTTGTCACACTGGATATCACGGTTACCGAGAGGGTGCTGGGCGTGGTGGGCGTGTAA
>CAIRNL010000726.1 GCA_903879975.1 uncultured Chloroflexota bacterium
GCCGCAACGGCAACCGCCCAAATCCCTCGTGGTACACTACTGTAAGCTCGAATGGAGAGCTTTATTACATCGCAACAAACATCGGTGTAGTTGCAATGTTTTGCTCTGAAGTTACCTGAAAAGGTGTAGAATTGAAGTCCAGTGAGGAGGTACGGTTTCTAACAACGATTCAGATTGATTTGTAGACTTTGCAGCTCCTGCCCATCCATTGATCTTTCTATTGCAAGTACCGTAGTAAAAGGAGAACAATCCATGCGTACTCACACGTTGCGCCGCAAAGTGGCCTTCAGCCTTGTACTGGCGGCAATCCTCGTCCTCAGCGTGAGCGTTGCAGCATTTGCGGCGCCGCAGCAGCCAAACACCTGCACCAGCGGAAATTTCCAGTGGCAGTGCACCGACGGCAGTGAACTCTACTCTGTCGACCCAGCCCCGCCGATCTCTGGCCAGGCCGGCAACGGTTACTTCGAGCCGCGCCACTTCCATGCTGCGGGTTCGTATGCCAACAAGCACGCCATGCTTGGACCAGGCATGGCCATCCGGTTCGTCACCACCCAGCCCTATGGCGGCTGGTGGGATGCCAGCGGCAACCTCAGCGTAGTCAGCAACGTGAACGGCACCATCACCATCCCATCCAATGCCGTGATCGTCAGCATCCCGGGCGACATCCTGGGTGACTTCGACCTGCCCGGTTGGGTCAAGGGCCAGATCATTGATACTGGCGAATTTGCCCTCGGCCGCGTTAAGTAAACACAAGTCAGGGCGACAGCGAGTCAATGCCAGCAGTCTTTTTCGAAGGCAGGTATCCGACTCCTAAACGTCCGTAAGAAGAGATCGGATTGCTGCCTGCAGGGAACACACCCTGCAGGCAGCAATCCGATTTTCAATTCTGGGTGCAGCACTGTCCCCGCGCACGCTCGCCCATATACTGCCATCACAGCAGGAGAGCACCCCCAGAAGTGTCCGACGATCTCTGGCGACAGATGGGATGTATCCCGCTCTGCGAAACCGAGTGCACCGAGACGAGTGCAGCACCCTCTCCTGCAGCGGCCCGGCAATGACCCACTGGATGGCTCCACAATGAAGTCAATCCGTGAGTCCTGACCCCGCTTGCCCTCCTGAAAAGAACACAGTAAAATTCGATACAAAATACTCTTCCAGTTCTTGAAACGAATCGGGGCGAACCATGAAATCCAATCCACCAGTCAACTCGCTCATCGGCGAGATGCCCAAGATCGGCATCCGCCCCACCATCGACGGTCGGCTCGGGGGCGTGCGCGAATCCCTCGAAGCGCAGACGATGACGATGGCGCGCAACGTCGCCCGTTTCCTCAGCGACACCCTGCGCCACTACAATGGCCTGCCGGTCGAGTGCGTCATCGCCGACAGCACTATCGGCGGCGTGGCGGAGGCCGCTGCCTGCGCCGAGCAGTTTCGGCGCGCGGGCGTCGGCGTTTCGCTGACCGTCACCCCCTGTTGGTGCTATGGTTCCGAAACGATGGACATGGACCCGCACCTGCCCAAGGCCGTCTGGGGCTTCAACGGCACCGAGCGTCCCGGCGCTGTCTATCTGGCCGCCGTCTCCGCTGCGCACAACCAGAAAGGGCTGCCGGTCTTCAACATCTACGGCCACGACGTGCAGGACTCCGGCGACACCGAGATTCCGGCCGACGTGCAGGAGAAGTTGCTGCGCTTTGCCAAGGCCGGGTTGGCGGTTGCTGCGATGCGCGGCAAATCCTACCTGAGCATGGGCGGCGTGAGCATGGGCATCGGCGGCTCTATCGTCA
>CAIRNL010000727.1 GCA_903879975.1 uncultured Chloroflexota bacterium
CAAACCAGAGATCGCTGTCCGAGACCGACAAATCCACCCGGCTGGCATCAATCGCCGTGTAGCCCTCGGCCAGGGTCGCAGTGGTGCCATCCGGGTTGGTGGCGATCACGGTGTACACACCAGCCGGTAGATTGGCCGGCACCAGCGCTGTGGCTCGGGTGCCCTGCGCATCGGTCAGGACATAGTCGGTTAGCGCAATGCCACTCAGGCTGAGCTGGGTGTCTGCCCGCAGCCCTGTGCCGTAGATCGTCACCTCATTGGCCAGATTGTTGATGCCCTGGTTGGGCTCCACCCGCAAGACCTGTAGGGTGCCTGGCGTGGGTGTAGGCGTAACCGGCGTGGGTGTAGGCGTAACCGGCGTGGGCGTAGGCGTAACCGGCGTGGGCGTGAACGAGGCGTCTGAATTCAATACGAAATCCAGACGCTGGATGCTCCTGTCGGCAATGCTGGCTGTGGCAGTTTGGGTAATGTAGCCGCTTTTGCTGGCTGACAGAGCGTTGCTGCCAGCCGGCAGCCAGATGCTGTAGAAACCGTCGGCGACGGCGGGGTCGTTGCCGGTTGCCGTACTCTCGACAGTGCGACTGTCGCCGGTAATGCGCACGCCGTTCAGAGCGCTGCTGCCGGTGAAGGTGTTGCCCACGACCACTCCGCCTGCCCGCACGCTGCAGCCGTTGAGCGCAACGTCGTCGATGGGCATGTGCGCGCCAAAGTCGCTGATCCCCTTGAAACCGACGCGGACGACACTTCCCTCATAGTCAACCAGCGAGACGCTATGCTGCACCCACTGGTTGAGGGGTGCAGCGGTGCGGTCAACCAGGGCGCCGGCATCCGTCCAACTGCTGGGCTGGCTGCAATCAGCGGCGGTGCAGATCTGTACCTGTAGTTTGTCTTTGTAATTGGCCCAGACACTGGAGTGGTAGAGCCAATAGGTGAGGGTGGGCGTCAGGAGAGTGCGCAGGTCAATCTGCGGGCTGACCAGCCGGGCGGATGTGCCATCGACAGCGCTATAGGAATTGAAGTAGACCTGACGTGACCCCGTGCGCGGGGCAATCTCGTTCCCTTCCCCGATGTCCAAGGTGCCCGCTGTGGCCCAGGCCGCGCTGCCGGTGGCGCCGTTGATGCTCCAACCGCTGGGCAGGGCGGTGCCGCTGCTGCCTTCGAAACCCTCTGAGAGGGCGGAGGGTGCCTGCGCAAACCCTGTGTCGCTGCAGGAGGTGATGCGGGGTTCGTGAACGATTGTCACAGGATGGGTGGCGCCAGAGACAAAGAGCGAGGTCGATTGCGCTGTGTAGGCAGCCAGCCAGGGCGTTGTGCTCAAGGTATACGGCGTGCCCTGCATGAGCGTCATGGTGAAGCGGCCGGTCACAGGATCGCTCCAGACAGTGGCCGCGGACGGGTCGACCCGCACCGCGGCATACAGCGGGAAGCCGCGCAGGGAGTCGGTCACGATGCCGGTCAACGTGAAGGGGGCCAGATTCAACAGGGTGAAGTTGCGCGCGGTGGACTGCCCGGCACTGCCTGCCACATTCACGGCGCGTACGCTCTGGTAGCCCTCCGCCGATGCGGTCAGGGTGTAGGTGCCGGGTGGCATGAGAATCGCATAGTTGCCCTGGGCATCCGTGATCGTGTACTCAGGGGTGCCTTCGAATGCGACTCTGGCGCCGGCCTTTGGCGAGCCGTTGGGGTCTGTCACGACACCCTGGAAGGTAGCGAAGGTCGAGGCCGCACCGATGGACAAGTTGGGATAGGAGACAGCAAAAAAGATGTTGTTCGAGCAAACGATACGAATCCGGCCCTGGGTGGTCGTGGTGGAGGGGAGGGTGATCCATTCCGAGCCGTCATTGGCGGTGTTGTCGGCCAGCATGGTGGGGAAGGTTGCGCCGCCGTCGGTGGAAAGCAGGATGTCAACCTGGCTGCATTGGAAGGGCGCCTGGTTGGTTGCGGCAACGTCCCAGGCAACAGGGCGCGCTTGACCTGCGGGCCAGAGGGTCGTGCCCGTAGGCGCAGTCACCCGAAAGGCTTGTCCAGTATCGACGACGCGGAGCTTGACGGACGTACTGCTGACGCCGCCACCCCCTGATTTCCCGTCGCGCACGACGAGGGCGAAGTTCAGGTCGCGCGTGGTGGTCGGGAGCACCTCCCCCAGTGTAGTCGTGTTGCTGAGCAGATCGCTCCGCTGGGGGAAGACGCGCGTGGCGTCGCTGGTCGGATTGAAGACGCGGAAGAGGGGGCGAGTGCCGTCGTCCTGGGCAACCTCTGCCGCGTTGTTGCTGGCGGCACCCAGGTCGCGCTGCTGCCACTGGTAGGTCACGCTGTCTCCGTTGGGGTCGCTGGCGCTGCCCGTGAGGAAGAAGGGCGTTCTGGCTGGGATGGTATAGGGCGTAAGAGCCGCAATGGTGGGAGGCTGGTTTGCAGTGGCACTCTGCACCGCACAGGAGTTGCCGTTGCCATTGGCGGAAAAGTCGACGATCTGCTCCAGGCTGTACCAGTGAAAGTAGGGGTCGCTGTAGTTCTGGGTGTTCTGGGGAGAACAGATACCTGCATAGGCCATGATGGTGGTGCCGCTGCCCGGTTCGAAGGCTGTTGTGGGACTGCGATTTCCTGCGCAGCTGCCGCTGGTATCGGCGTTGAAGGTATGCTCTGCGCCAAATTGGTGGCCTATTTCGTGGGCAACGTAGTCAACATCGAAGGCGTCGCCCACCGGTGATGCGCTTCCTGTGACGCCCCTGGCCTTCAAGCCTGCAGCGCAGGGGCTGTTCAGTACCGCAACGCCGCCGCCGCCGGTGGAGAAAACATGGCCGATGTCGTAGTTGGCGCTGCCGATGACGCTGTCGAGGGTATTCTGGTTCTCGCCCAGCAACGTCCCGCCGTCATTGTTGGTGTAGGGATCGGTGCTGGCGTTGGTGTAGATGATAGTGCTGTTGCTGGCGATGAGCGTCATGCGGATGGCGACTTCACGCTCGTAGATGCCGTTGACGCGGTTCAGAGTCGTGACGATTGCGGCCAGCGCCGCCGCCTTCTTTTGTTCCTCCGTCGGATTCGTCAGGCCTGCCGCATTGACATGGTAGGCGGTATATTCGCCCGTTGTGGCGACGGCCAGGCGATAGGTGCGCAGGGTGGTGCCCGATGTAACTTGGGGCGCAATGGTGGCCAGCTCAGCGCGCAAGTTCTCTGCGCTGTCGATTTTGGCCGGGGTGCCCTCCTCCGCACCCACCGCGCAGACCCAGGGGGCGCTCTCCCGGCTGTCGATCAGATCGCGCCGGGAATAACTCTGGTAGATATCGCCCCGATAGGGGACGAGTGGATCGATGTAGACACTCTCTGTGCCGGCCAGAATCTGAGCATGAAAGCCGGCAGGGGTGATGTCGAGGCGCAGTGAGGCGCTGGGATCGTCGATACCGTTGCCGCGATAGGTGCGAATCTGGGGGAAGCGGGCAGCCAGTGCCGAATCCATGACCGGCGATTCGACAATCCGGAAGCGCTGAAGGGTGCCGTCGGGCATGGGCAAGTCGATTACTGCACCACTCTGGACTGCTGCCAGGACTTCTGTGCCTTCGGCAGGAGCGCCGGCAAGGATGGCATCGAGCACGGCCCGGTTGAGTTGGGCGAGCCGGTAACGTTCAGGATAGGTCACGCGGCCGGGCGGATCTGCTAGGATCGAGGGCGCCGGATCGCTCCAGAGCGGAGGCAGTTCCCCTTGAGCGTGGGCGCGGCCGCTCGAACCGAACAGGAGAACGAGTAGCATGAGGAGCAGCAGAACCCCCCCGATAGCATGGCTCTGTCGGCGTGCGCAAGTCGTCATGTGCAGTGAATCCTCTCTGTGTTGGCGTTTTCGTTGTCAGTGTGATCGCAGTGCCGCTGCCCACTTCCGGCGCGTGTGGCCTGCAGAAATAGAATGATCCATTGCCGGGGAGCTGATAGCGTACCAATCGGTGCCAAGTGGCCGATACAAAAGTGTAACACGCGCCGGCCACATACACAATAACCTTACACTATCGTTTTTGCTGCCTTCATTCCCGCCCACTCCCCACTCCCTACTCCCTACTCCC
>CAIRNL010000728.1 GCA_903879975.1 uncultured Chloroflexota bacterium
TAGGGATAGATGGAAAGCGCTGTGACGAAGTGCAAGCTTCAGGTCACACACGTTTGTCGTTCATAGCGTAGCATACGGGGCGAGGCTCGAAGCTTACAGGTTGCTTTCAGTTTGGGCGGAGGAGGGGGTGCCGGAAAGAGGAGGCAGCACTGGAGGATCAGGTGGAAGGGGTGTCAGTCAGCCTGGGGACATCAGTTGTCCCCAAACGCGAAGCGGGTCCAGAGGGGGAGGTAGATGGAACCTCTCTGTGTTCTGCGCTGGGGATCTTGTGTTTTGTCGCAGCGGCGTGTTTATCTAGGGTACGCCACCACCACGCCGCGTACGGAGAGGTCGACCTGCTGGCCCACAGCCAGGTCAGGGCGCGGCAGACTGCGCACATCCACCCGCGTGCCATCGCGCAGGCAGAGTTGGATCGCCTGGTCGTGGCCGAAGTAGCGGATGCGCTCGATACGCGCTGCGCCGTCACGGAGGGCACGCAGTTCGATCGCCTCGGGTCGCGCCAGAATGTCGACGGGACCGTAGGCCGGCGCAGCCAGGATGACTCCACCCAACGCACACTCGGCTTTCAACCCGTTCGCCTTGCCGCGCAGCAGGTTCGCCTCGCCCACGAAGGTGGCGATCTCCCGTGTCGCCGGCCGGGTATAGACCTCCTGCGGTGTGCCGGCCTGTGCCACCCTGCCGTCAAACATGACAATGACGCAGTCGGCGATACTCAGCGCTTCCTCCTGGTCATGGGTAACAAAGACGGTCGTGGCGCCGGTTCGCTTGACGATGGCACGCACTTCCTCGCGCAGACTGGCGCGCAGGGCTGCATCCAGGCGCGAGAAGGGCTCATCGAGCAGCACGACAGAAGGCTGTGGCGCCAGGGCGCGCGCCAGCGCCACGCGCTGCTGCTGTCCGCCCGACAATTGGTGCGGATACCGCTCGCCATAGCCGGGCATGCCGACCAGTGCCAGAAGGTCTTCGACACGGGCACGGCCGTTGCGCGTGCGGAGCGGAAAAGCAATGTTTTGTGCCACGGTCAGGTGTGGGAAGAGCGCACCATCCTGGAAAACCATCCCGACGCGGCGCACGTCAGGCGCTACCCAAGTGCTGCTGCCGGCAACGGTGCGCCCATCGAGCCAGATGCTGCCGGCATCGGGCGCCTCCAGCCCGGCAATGAGGCGCAGGGTCGTCGTCTTGCCACAGCCGCTGGGTCCCAGCAACGCAACCAGCGACCCAGTCTCCACGGCAAAGGAAACGTTGCGCACCGCTTCAGTCGTGCCGTAGCGCTTCTCAACCTGATCGAACGAAATTAGCGGAGTTCCACTCATAGGCTCATTTCAGATATTGTCTTGCATGGCGCGGTCGATGCCTAGTCGGCTGTGCATGAGCGGCAGCAGCGTCAACGTCGTCAGCAGAATGAGCAAAAACGCAGGCGGTGCGGCCTGTGTGTGCACACTCTCGCTGGCCGCGGCCCAGATGCGTACCGGCAGTGTGTCGAACCCCGGCGGGCGCAGCAGAATCGCAGTTGGCAGTTCCTTCATGGCTGTGATGAAAACCAATGCCCAGCTTGCTGCGATACCGGGCGCCGCCACCGGCAGCGTCACGCGCCAGAAGGTACGTGCCGGCGAAGCGCCCATGGTGCGCGCAGCCTGCTCCAATGACGGCGCCACCGAACGCAACGCCGATTCGCCCGTCGACAGCGACTGCGGCAGCAGGCGAAAGATAAAGGCAAAGACCAGCGCAAAGATTGTACCGTAGAGAATTGGGACCCAGCGATTGAGCAGCAGCACGAAGGCCAGGCCGATGATAATGCCAGGCAGCGCAAACGGGCTGCGGCTGAGTATCAGCAATGTCGTCGAGAAGCGGCTGGGAAAACGTACGGCGAGATAAAGCGGGGCCATGGCAAATATCGTGGCCAGTGTCGCTGCAGTCGCCGAGAGCAACAGGCTGTTCAGACCAAAGGTCAGAATCCCCTCGTTGTTGATGTCCCAGATGCGGTCGGCCTCAGATGGAAAGAGCCAGCCCTGGAGGCTCAGGCCGCCCAACACCAGCAGCGGAAAGCCCAGGGCGAACAGGACCATCAGCGTCAACACAGCCACTGCCGGCCACTGCCAGTGACCGAGCCGAATCAACTGGCGCGGCCGCCATACCGTGTCGGAGGTAAGGCGGCGCTGACGGCGGCTGAACCAGCCCTCGCCAAAGAGCAACGGCAGCGCCAGCGCCACCAGCACCAGACTCAGGATCGCTGCGCCCGAACGGTCGATCTGCCCGCTGAACTGGTTGTAGATAGCCGTGGTGAAGGTGCGATAGCGTAGCATGGCCACCGTGCCGAAATCCGACAGCACATAGAGGCCCACGAGCAGGGCGCCACCCGCTACGGCCGGCAACACCAACGGCAGTGTGACCTGGCGGAAGGTGTTCCACGCGCTGCGCCCCGACATGCGCGCTGCCTCCTCCAGCGAACGATCCACTGCACGCAACGCCGCCGCCGTCGGCAGGTAGATATACGGGTAGGAGACCAAACCGATGATCAGAATAGCGCCACCCAGGTTGTAGAGAGGAGGCAGGGGAACCTCACCGCGAGCAAAGCCGCCCAGATCGATAGCCAGCCGCTCGATGACGCCGCCGCGGCGCAGCAGGATGATATAGCAGATGGCAGCCACGTAGCCGGGAATGGCCAACGGCAACGCCAGCAGCACGCGCCAGACGCCACGCCCCGGCAGGTCGGTGCGCCCTACCAGCCACGCCGCCGCAATGCCCACCACCAGCGTAAAGGCAATCGTGCCCACCAGCAGCGCTGCGCTCTGCACCAGCAGATCGGGCATCTGCCCTACCCACAGGCGTTGCCACGTTGCCAGGTCTACGCTCAGCGCGCGGAAGACAATATAGAAGAGCGGCACCACCGCTATCAGACTCACAGCCAGTGCAAAGAGCGCCAGCAACCAGGGAATACCTGTCCTCATACCGACATTGTCAACATATTCCGGCGATGCCGACGCCGGCTCGTCTCATACCTGGCAACATAGGGTACACTCATAGTGAACGAAAGCACAGGTCGTTCGCCAAATCTTCCGACGCTCCAGCCTGTGCCATGATCGTGCGGCGCTCAACATAGGCACCGATAGAAACTTGGAGGATGAAGTCACGCCCACCTACTCGATACAGAGCGCTTATTGTAGCATAGTGGAACGGCAGAATGCTGTCCTGCGCCGTGTCTGAAACCCACATTGCGAAGCCACGAAGCGCACCAGGAAACACAAAGCTACCCAATGTGCGACTTTTCGTAGGGTAATCCATCAGGTGGTTTCTTCGTACAATAGAGATAGTGAATCAACTATCGATATGAAGGAGGCCACCCAATGGATCGAGACTATTTTATCATCATGGTGTACTGTCTGGTATGCGAACA
>CAIRNL010000729.1 GCA_903879975.1 uncultured Chloroflexota bacterium
AACCTGGCGAACGCCTACTCTGACCGCATCCGCGGCGACAAGGCCGAAAACATCGAGCGCGCCATCCAGGGCTACGAGTTCGCCTTGCAGGTACTCACACGCCAGGCCATGCCCATCGAATACCTGGCTGCGCAGCGCAGTCTGGCACGCACGATGTTTGCGCAGTCCCGCTTCGACCAGTCAGTGGCGCATGCACAGGAGGCACTCTCGGTAGCCGAAGAGCTGTACGAGGCCTCGCACACACCCGACGCGCGGCGCAGCGTGCTCGCGGATGTGCGTGAGGTGCCGCAGTGGTTCGCCTATGCCCGCTGTCGCCACAATGGCAGCGACGGGCTGCAGCAGGCCGTCACCGTTCTCGAGCAGTACCGTGCGCGCTGGGTGCGCGAGGCGCTGGACAGCAGCAGCGCCCGCCCAGCAGACCTCTCCGATACGCTGTGGCGCGACTTCCAAGCCCAGGCACAGACGGTGCGCGAGCTGGAGGCTGAGTGGCGGCTTCCCGACCAGACGCCGGGCCGGCGCGGCTCCTCCCAGCTCTCCGCAGAGCTCGACCGCGCGCGCCGCAATTTGCGCCAGACGGTCACGGCCATCCGTGCCGAGACGCCCGATTTTCTGCCTCGCCCCAGCTTCGACCCGATCCGCGCAGCCGCCCAGTCCGGCCCGCTCGTCTACCTGCTGGCGACGGAGGCGGGCGGGCTGGCGCTCATCGTGCACGGCGACTACGCAGCCACCCCCCTTCCCGGAGGCTTTGGAGCTTGCGGGAAGGTCTCCGATCGCGTCGAGGCGCTGTGGCTGGACGACCTGCGCAGCACCGAGGTCGACGCCATCCTCTACGACGCGGAGGACGAAGGTCAGGGACGCTACCTGCGCGGCGCAGCCGGCGGCGATCCCGTGGCGCTGGCT
Source organism: uncultured Chloroflexota bacterium (assembly GCA_903879975.1). Classification (GTDB taxonomy): domain Bacteria; phylum Chloroflexota; class Anaerolineae; order Caldilineales; family Caldilineaceae; genus Caldilinea. The sequence goes on from CAIRNL010000729.1 coordinate 901, forward strand.
GCTTCGCTCGACCGAGCCCTGCCGCTGCTGGGCGAACGCCTGGCGCAGCCGCTGGCCGCGCGGCTGGCCGTCACCTGGCCGCAGGGCACCCCGGTCACCCTGATTGCATCGAGCAACCTGGGGCTGCTGCCGCTGCACGCTGCGCCCGTCACCCTCGACAGCCACACAGCGCCCTTGGGGGAGTTCTTTGCTGTGCGCTACGCGCCTTCGGCCACCGCACTCCATCATGCCACCGGCCGCGCCGGCCAGGCTGCCGCGCCGCGCGTGGCGGGTGTCGGCAATCCGCTGCCCAGCCTGCAGACCGGCCGCTGGGCGCAGCAGCAGGTGGCCACGCTGCTGCCTGCACTCCAGGCGCTCGATACCAGCGGCTACCTGGCGGTACCGCCCGACGATCTCTCTGCAGTCGAACGCCACAACGCGCTCCGCGAGCACTGGCAGCGCACACTGGCCAGGCTTGCGGCCACGGCGACGATGAACCCCGACGACCTGGTGCGCACGGGTCATCTTTATGTCGATCTCATTTCACTGCTACTGCGGTTCAATGAGATGGCGTTGCTGCGGCCAATGGTGGAATTGGCGCAGCGCCTCCCGCCCAGCCTGGAAGCAGCCGAGGCTGAAGCCTACAGCGTGCGCGCCCTCGCCGGCGCCCAACGCAGCGACCTGCTCTTCACCCACGCCGCCACAGCTCCCGCCCTGTGGGAGCGGCTGCCCGGCGCCACCTGGCTGCACCTGGCCTGCCACGGCCGCTTCGACGTGCGCGAGCCGCTCGATTCGGCGCTGCTGCTGGCCGAAAACACGCAGATCACCCTGCGCGACCTGCTCGACCCGAAAGCCGTTCCTGCGCTGGCTGCCGTCCGCCTGGCCTTTCTCTCCGCCTGCCAGACCGCTCTCGCCGATTTCCGGTCGCTGAGCGACGAAGTCATCGGGCTGCCCGCCGGCTTCTTGCAGGCCGGCATTCCCGCCGTGATCGGCACGCTATGGCCCGTCAACGATCGCAGCACCGCGCTGCTCGTCACGCGCTTTTACGAGCTGCTGCTGCGCGGCGATGCGGCTGCCGACCTCCCACCGCAGCGACCGATCCACGCCCTGCGGCAGGCGCAGCAGTGGCTACGCACCATCGACAATGCGGCGCTGGCGGCCTATCTGGCACGCCACCAGGAATTGATGGCGGCGCCCGCCGGCGACACGGAACGCATGTCGTGGCTGCTGATTCGCGACGAGCGGCGTCGCGTGCACGCTGCCATTGCCCAAGGCCAGGAGCGGGACAGGCCGTACCACGCCCCCTATCACTGGGCGCCCTTTGCCTATTTTGGCGCCGACCTCGACCCGATTCCATAGATGCGCCGGGCCACTGCTCCGGCGCCAGGCAAACAGGAGCAAGCGATGGACGAATCCTATATTGCAGCTCTGATCACTTTGTGGGAGGAGCTGCGCGCCGCGCTCGGCGATCGATTCGAGACGCTGGCGCCAGAATTGTCGAACCTGATCGACGCCTACCTGAGGGCAGACGACAAAGAGCGTGCAGCGCAGGCCGAGGTTGCCGTCGAAGACTGGATCGCGGAGCACGTACCCGCGCTTGACCACTCGATCCGCCTCCAGATGATCCTGGCGATGGACACTCCTGCGCTCTCGTTCGATCTGGAGGTGCCCAGCGACCGCGACCGGGTGAACTGGACGAGCATCCGGCAGTCGCTCACACAAGCAATCGATACGGGATCGCCGGGCGCCGCTGCCACCGCGACGGCGACCAGCAAGGGCATCGAACCCGCAGGCGATACCGATCGCGCGGCAGCCGCAGATGACCTGCCCGTTCCACCCGCCGACACCGGCCCCCTGCCTGTTCTTGGCCCCCCGCCGGCTATTGCCACCGTCACCCGCTACACCGACATTTCCTGCCCGCGCCGTGTCTGGGTCGAAGCAGAACGGATCTCGGTGGTGGTGCAGCTCACTGTGGAGATGCCCACGCGCAGCGCGACGGTAGCGCAACTGGCCGTGCGCCCCGATGCGGCCGTGGCCATCCGCCTCACTGCACTCGCCTTCGACGCGCTCAACGCGCTGGAACAGACGGCGGAGATACTGCCCGACAGCGACAGCCCGCCCGTGGTCTTTCACCTGAAGCCGCGCGTGGCCGGCCCCACGCGGCTCGAATTTGACTTTCGCCAGGCCGGCAATCCTATCGGCAGCGCGGTGGTGGACATCGAGGTGACGCCCTATGCGGTGGCAGAGACGAGCGAGGTGCGCGGCGGCTTTGCCATGGCGATGCCGCAGGGACTCGACGCGCCCGACCTGCTGCTCTATATTCAGTACGACACCAGCACTGCCACGCCCCTGCTGCGCTTCACGCTCGAAGAGACGGCGCACGGCGTCGTTTCGTTGTTCGAGCCAGTGCCTCTGCACAGCGACCCGGCCGCGTATGCCGCCGATCTCTACCGAACGCTTTCGGAGCTGGCCGACGACGCGGGCAGAGAGGCGGACGATGCGGATCTCCAGGCTGAGATCGCCGACGAGGTACGCCGGCTGGGCTACAGGCTGTGGCGGCAGCTCATCCCTCGTGGGCTCAAGGAGCGCTATCTGGCCGACCGTGCGGCGTGGCAGGGCAAGACGCTGCTGGTCGTCTCCGACGAGCCGCACATTCCATGGGAGCTAGTCTGGCCGCAGGAGGGCGAGGAACGCGACGAGGCGCCGTGGTCGGTGAGCCTGCGCCTGCTGCGCTGGCTGCGCCCCGACGCGGTGAACCGCTACTATGCCGGGCCGGCCACCGCGCTGCCCTTCCAGGCCGTGGCGTGTGTGGCACCCAGCAACACCCGCCTGCAGATGCTCGATCGCGAGCGCACTTTCGTGCTCGGCCTGCTGCCGGCGCGCCACGGCCACGATGCCAGTCCGGCTTCAGCCGAGCGGCGGCCGGTGCTACGCCTGCTGCGCGAGGGCGGCTACGACTGGCTGCACGTAGTCACGCACGGCGACGCGCCCAGCA
>CAIRNL010000730.1 GCA_903879975.1 uncultured Chloroflexota bacterium
CCTTCCGCGTGATTGCCCTGCCGAAATCATGGGTCAATGATCCGTGGACGGCGCTCGATGAGGCCGAGCAGCCTGATAAGTGGGATGACCGCCTGCCCATCCTCGTGCTGCCCGAGGAAGCCGACAAACTCGACGCCACACTGGGCCGCTGGCTCAAAGACCAGATGCAGAAGCGTCGCAACACCGTGCGCTTCCTGTTGCCGCGTGCGGGCAGCACCAACTCCTTCATGGACCGTGATCTGCTCATCCTCGCCCGCGCCGAGATGAAGGCACGGGAGTGGAGCAGTCAGCACCCCGAATACAAGAAGCTGCACAAGGAGTTCGAGAACACGCTGCGCGACAACCTCAAGAAGCGATTCGACCGCTTCGCCGTGCTGCAACGCTGGAACTTCGCCGACCCCGCGCAGTGCAAGTTCAGCGTCGAGCGTCTCGACAAGCAGGGATCGCAGATTCCCGCAGCCATTGAGGAGTCGCTGACCAGCAACCTCTTCGTGCCGGAAGACTTCGAGGAACTGGTGCTCGCATACGCCAGCAACAACGAGTCGCTCGGCAAGCTGCTGCGCGAGTTGCAGGAGCCACGCCCGGCAGGGCAGGAATGCATCCCCTGGCTGGGCGAAACGACGATGAAGGAGCGCCTGCTGCGCCTGTGCGCAAGGGGCAGAATTGCCATCAACGTGCGTGGCATGGAGTACCTGCAAACGAACCCGGGCGAGGACGAAGAGACCGCATGGCGGCGTCTGCGCCCCAAGCTCTCGCTCACGGGCCGCCACCTCGACGACGTGTTCGTGATGCTTCCCTCTGCCGTGCCTGCAACGGGAGGCTCTGCGCCGCCAGCGCTGTTGCCGGGTGGTGGGTCGTCAGGTGATGGTGCCCCCATGCCCGCTCTGCCTCATCCTTCACCGGGTAATTCTCCCGCGCCGACGCCGGTTGGCATATTTGGCGATGGCACAACAACCGCCAGGCAGCGCACCCGGCGATCAAACCCGGCCACATCGCCGCTCAACCTGATCGGCAAGATCGAGAGTTGGGGCATCGGCCCGGCCACCAAGGTTGCGGAGGTGTCAATCAAGCTGTCTGCCGCCACCGGCGCACAACTTAAGGAACTGCTCAGGAATCTGCCCGAAGGCATGAGCGTCGAGCTGAATCTTGAGAAGGAGGACGACTGATGGCACTGACCGCCAGCGCCTTGCAGGCTCTGACCCAAGGCTCCGATGCCGATGCCTGGCGCGTCATCGTCGATCAGGCCGTTGAGATTGCCGGAAAGCCGCTGAACGCTGGCAACGCGCCAAGTGAGGTCGTCCGGCGCGACCGCGAGATCGGCGCACTGGATCTGTTCCTCTCCTCCAGCGGCTGGGACTTGTGGCAAGCCTTCGGCGACAGCGTGGAGCGCACCTCGGATCGCCTGATACGCTGGTGGGCCGAGCCCTTCAGCGCCAAGGCGGTGCTGATCCTCGACGGCCTCTCCCTGCGCGAGCTGCCGTGGTTGCTGCAGGGCGCGAAGGAGCGCGGCTTTACCACGCATGAGGTCGCTGCCTGCGCCTCCGAGTTGCCCGGCGAAACCGATGAGTTCGCCCGCGCGCTCGGCTTCGCCAGCCGCAGCAAGCTCCAGAACAACGGTGGCGGTCTCGCGCACAAGCTGCAGGCCGCCAACACCGAAACCGTGGACTTGCCGTGGAAGGACTGCCAAGCCCTGATCGGCAGCGCGCCGAACCAGATCTTCTGGCACCACTGGCCCGACGCCAAACTGCACGACGGCTCCGGCGCGGGCCAGGGGCTGGAGCCACTGACCAAGGACGTGGCCGAGCAGTTATCCAGCGATGACTTCTGGGCTTTCGTCGAGCGCCTCGCCAATGGGCGGCGGCTGGTCATCACCTCCGATCACGGCTACGCGGCCACGGGCTACTTCCCCGATGCCGATGGCGAGGTCGGCCAGTTCCTCAAGCAGACCTTTTCCAGCGGGCGCAACAAGGCGGGAACCGGCGACACCGGCCCCTTCGTGCCGCCCGTGGCACTGCAGATCAACAGCCCTCACGGCGCGCACCTGTTGGCCCTGGGCCGCAGGAAATGGCGCAGCCAGGGTGGCTACCCGACGCTCACGCATGGCGGCCTGTCGCTGCTGGAAGTGCTGTCGCCCTTCGTCGAGCTGACCAAGTAAGGATTGCGGCTGATGGCCACCAAAAAAGAACACCTTCAACAGGAAGTCGCCAAAGCCGTCGGCGCAGGCAAGGCGGTCGCGCTCGAAACCGTAGACTTCAACGACCCGAACCGCCCCAAGACCTGCCTGGAGGTGGATTTCCCGATCCTGCCCGTCAATCAGGTGGCGATCATCGAAGGCAACGCCGGCAAGCCGATCTACCAGATGTCGAAGTGGTGGGCGCGGCGGCGCTCCAGTGTGTTCCGCTCGATGCTGATCGCGGCGGCCACCAAAGCGCCGGACGATCCTTCGCACGCGGCTAATCCGGGAGTTTATGGGAGCAAACTGATGCGTGATAGCGAGGATTTTTTTCACAGGCGCATCGACCAGATGGTTGATTTACG
>CAIRNL010000731.1 GCA_903879975.1 uncultured Chloroflexota bacterium
CCCTGGCGCTGACTGTCAGCTACTGGCACATCCACTTCAGCCATTATGGCATCCGTATCATCCTCATGCCGCTGATTCTGAGCGGCGTTTTCGGCCTTTTCTGGTACGGCTGTGCGGGCGGGGGCCAGTCTAACGCAAAGAGACAGAGACACCCAGCAAGAAGAGGGGAGGGAGAATCCGGTGCGGGGGACGTTTCTGCGCCGCACACCGCTCATCTCTCGCCCCTCGCCTGGCTCGCCTTCGTTGCCAGCGGTGTGCTGGCCGGGCTGGGCGTATGGAACAATCCGACCGGGCGCTTTGTGCCCTTTGTGCTACTCGCCTATGTCCTGTGGCTGCTATGGCGCGACCCAAGCCGGCGCCGGCTGAACGCCGCCAATCCACTGGTCGGGCTGGCCGTCACCGGCCTGGCAGCGTTCGTCGTCTTCCTGCCCCTGGGTCTGGAATTTCTGCGCCACCCTGAGTTCTTCTTCGGCCATGCGTCGGAGGTGTCGGTTTTTGCCGAGCGAGTGAACGCAAACGCATCGCCGTGGGTGCTGCTGGGCACGAACATCCTGCGCGTGCTGGGCATGTTCAGCTTCGACGGCGACTTGGAATGGGCGCACGGCATTCCCAACCGGCCGGTCTTCGACTGGTTCATGGCGGTTCCTTTCTACATCGGAATTGCATTCTGGGGGTGGCGACTGCTGGGCAAGGCAACGCCGCGGCCCGATCCCGATCGAGATGCGCTCTTTCTCTTTGGAGCCTGGGCGTTTGTCATGTTGGCGCCGTCCGTGTTGAGTGAGGCAGCGCCCAACTACTCACGCACGCTGGCAGCCGTACCGCCGGTCATGCTCGGCGCTGGGTTGGGATTGACACAAATCGCCACATGGCCCCGTCTACGTCAAGGCCTGCGCGCTGCGCTGGTCACAGCGCTGATCGTACTCAGCGGAGTGGCGACCTTCCACGACTACTTCATACGCTACCCAACCTTTCCGGAGGTCTACTATGTGTATGATGCCGACAAGGTCGATGCTGTCAACTGGATGAAGGAGCGCGGAGACGAAGGCTATACCATCTTCCTCTCACCACTCTGGTCGACCCACGCTACGGTGACCTTCCTGCGCGATCATCGCATTCGCTCGCTAGATCCAGCGCAGGCAATGGTGCTGCCCGAACCAGGAAAGGGTGCAGTGTACGCCTTCCCATCCGAACAGCGTGCTGAAGCCGAGCGGGTGGCGGCGCAGTGGGATGAGCCGGTGCAAATTCTCGACGATCGTCTGGGCAGGCCGCTGCTGGCCTATGTCATGGTCGATGCGGCCAAGGTGCAGACATGGCCGCCGAGCCTGGCGGTGCAGCAGCCTGCCAGCGCGCGCTTTGACGATGCGCCTGCGCTGCTCGGCATGAGCATAGCGGACGATGGCCGTTCGATCACACTCTTCTGGGAGGCCGAGGCATCAACGCGTCGCGACCTGACCTCCTTCGTACACCTGCAGAACGCGCGCAACCAGCGCGTCGGCCAGGCGGACGCTATTCCTGGGGACGGCACCTATCCAACGACCGTCTGGCGAGCAGGCGAACGTGTGGCACAACATTACACACCGTCGATCGAGGAGCGGTGCAGCGGCGGCGAGACGGTGCGTGTGCTGACGGGCTGGTATGAATATGCCGCGGGTGGCGGGCGCCGTCTGCGGCTCGATGCGCCGGGCGACCGCGCATTGGCCGGCACGTGGATACTTCCGATTGTCTCCATGCCATTTGCAGAGGTGCAGCCGTCCGTCCGAACGACGCTGCCGTTGGGACAGGATGGACTTGTGTTGATCGGGTACTCGCTGCCCGCCCCTTCGAGTGAGGCCGGCGCGCCGCTGGCAGTCGATCTCTATTTTCAGGGTGAAGCGCGACATGCCGAACTGCCTGCCAGGCTGAGCCTGAAAAACGGCACCGAGACGGTACTCTGGTCGAGCGAACTTGCCTCAGGCAGCGACTGGCGCGCCGGAGAGGTCATCTGCCGTCGCCTGCACGTGCGGCTGCCGCAGTCGCTTGAGATCGGTGAATACGCGCTGGCACTGGAGATAGGCGGCTACGGGCAGACAATCGTTCCACTGACCATCCAGGCCTCGACGCGCATCTTCACGATGCCGGAGGTGACGCGACCCGTGAACGCCACGCTGGGCGACACGATTCGGCTGCACGGCGCCGATATTGCGCAGGCTGGCGATATGCTGGCCGTTCGCCTGGTCTGGCAGGCGCTGGCACCCCCAGATACCAGTGAGAAGGTCTTCGTCCACCTCATCGGCCCCGATGGAGCGCTGGTTGCGCAGTCAGATGCGGTGCCGGCGCAGGGC
>CAIRNL010000732.1 GCA_903879975.1 uncultured Chloroflexota bacterium
CATCAGCACCATCGTCTCGACACGCCGCAGCGTCTCGCGTGCGTTGTTCGAGTGAACCGTAGTCAGCGAGCCATCGTGGCCGGTGTTCATGGCCTGTAACATATCGAGCGATTCGGCGCCGCGGCACTCACCGACGACAATGCGATCAGGACGCATGCGCAAGGCGTTAATCACCAGCTGGCGAATCGTAATTTGTCCTTTGCCTTCGACATTGGCCGGCCGAGCCTCCAGACGCACGACGTGCGACTGCTGAAGCCGCAGTTCAGCGGCATCCTCGATCGTGATGATGCGCTCGCCATCGGGGATGAACGACGACAACGAATTCAAGACCGTGGTCTTCCCGGTGCCCGTACCGCCGGAGACCACGATATTCAGCTGGGCCTTGACACACGCCCGCAGAAAGTCCGCGATTCCGGGCGTCAAGGCGCCTTTCTTAATCAACTCATCCGGTGTCAATGCGTGCTTGGGAAACTTGCGGATGCTGATACACACGCCGGTCAATGCCAAGGGCGGGATAATCACGTTGACACGTGAGCCATCGGGCAGCCGGGCGTCGACCATTGGGCTACTCTCGTCCACGCGGCGTCCCAGGGGGGAGACGATGCGCTCGACGATACGCAGCACGTCGTCATTGTCCTTGAACTTCACCGAGGCCTGGTCGAGTTTGCCGCCACGCTCAATGATCACCTGGTGAGGGCCATTCACCAGAATCTCCGTGATCGAGTCGTCGGCAAGCAGCGCGTCCAGTGGGCCAAGCCCCAGGATGTCTGCCAACAACTGGTCAAAGATGTCATTTCGTTCGAGTCGGCTCATTGGGATGCCGAATTCGAGCAGCGTTTCGTTGAAGAGGCGCTCCACGACCAGACGTACCTCCGCATTGTCCGCGCGCGTGACAGAAGGGCTCAACTCCGCCAACAGGCGCTGTTGCACCCTGTTGCGCAGCTGGGTATAGGCGGCGTTCGCGTTGGCACGTTCGCCAGGTAGTTTGCCCGGCTGTTGCCGGCTGTCGATATCTGTCGATTTTTTTGCGTTTAGCATCGTTCACTTCACCCAGATTGGATCGTACTCTGCCCAGGGTACCCGGCTGATGTTGGTTGCATTGCGGCCGTTCGAATCCATGACAAACAGTTGGCGTTCGCCGTCTCGATTGGAGAAGAAGACGATACGCTGGCTGTCTGGCGACCAGGAAGGATGCTTGTCCCATTGCCAGTCATTGCGCATGAGTGAGACTTGTTCGGAACTGTCGGGGCGCGTTTTCCAGATGTCATCACTTTCGTTTTCCGCAGTGACAAACGCGATCCAGGCGCCGTCCGGTGACCAGACCGGATCGTATGCGATACCGGTCAAGCGCGTCACCGACTTGGGCGGAAGTTGGCCAAACTGGCTCGTCACCGGCAAGTGCATGATGATCTGCGGATTGCCGTCAACATCCGCCGTCGAGACTCGATAGGTAGCGTCAGGCGAATAGCGCTCCGTTTCCCGCAGTTCAGCGAACATCTGCTCGTAGCGCTGAAAAGTGCCGAGATACTCTCGATTGGCACCGTCCGGATCCATGACATAGATACCTGGCAGGTCCGGATGATCCGCCTTAAAAATGATCCGGCCGCGGAATATGCTGAGCGGCGGTGGCGTGGCCGTTGGAGTAGCCGACGGTGGCGGCGCCGTCGGTCCAGGCGTTGGCGTCAGTGTCGGCGTCGGCGTCGGCGTCAACAGTGGCACCACTGAACTGGCCTTTGCGCACGCGCTTGTCGTGTCGGGAAGGGGCAACTGGCACGCCTGGCTGTACATCTCGTAGGCGTTGAGCAGATCATTGCCGGCAACATAGTCATCGCCTGCGCCCATCATGGCGACAAAGAGCATCGATGCCGTCGCATTTCCCAGGTAGTTCGGTTGTTCCGCAACCACAGCGCGCAGTGAGTTGATGGTGCTGAGCCAGTTGCGCTGTTCGTATGACTCGCGCCCGCGCAGGAAACCGACCGCCAGACGCGCCTCCGTCATCGCCTCGGGATCATTGGGTTTCTGCTGCAGGGCGGCATTGAACGCATCCAGCGCGACTGAAACTTCGGCCGGCTGGGGTGGGTCTTGAGCCAAAATGCGCTTCCCGCGGCGCATCTGCAGACTGAAGAGCATATCGGAAATCTCGCTACGGCGATAGTTCACATCCATGGATTGGATTTGCGCCAATGCGTTGGACGCTTCGGATTCGAAACCCAGAATCAGCAACTTCTGTGCTTGCTGCATGAGTTGGTCCAGTTCCTGGGTATGGCGAATCGCCAGGATACGGCTGCTCACATCACGGTAGCCTGGTGACTTCATCTGTAGATTGGCATACATGGAGAGTGCCAACTCGTCGTTCCCTGCATTGTCTGCAGCCACAGACTCGTCATACAGGGCGAAGAGTTCACGTTGCCAGCGCGTATCTGCGAGCAGAGCGACAGCATCCTGATCGTCGGGCGTGCGGGTGAGCAACTCGGCAAGACGTTGCTCTGCCGCGTCGTAATCACCCGCAGCCAGTGCCGCCTTTGCTGCGTTCATCAGTTGCGCCTGTTGCCGCTGCAATTGTGCTTCTGCCAGCATGGGGAGTAACCGTGCCCGGAGCCCCCAAAACCCAGCCATCACAAGGAGCACGAGGGTGCCGACAATGACCGCACGCGTCAGAATCGGTCGCCAGTGGATGATGAAGCGCTTCTCTTTGATCGCTGTATTCGTTTCAAGGTGCGCCTTGAAATGGGCATCCTTGAGCATCTGGCCGATCCGCGCATCACCCGGATAGCGTGCCTGCAATATATCAAGCAATCGGATTGCCTTCTCCCATTGTCCCATGTGGAAGTACGTTGCAGCTTCCTGGAACTGGGGATCTTCGTATTCTGTAGAGCCTGAGCCGAATGTCGCAGCCATAACGCGCTCCTCAGCCTGCCATACCTTGCAGGGACTGCATGATCTTGGGGACAACGGGACCCAGGATGACGATAAACAGTGCAGGGAAGATGAACAGCACCAGCACCACGACAATCTTGACAGTTGCTCCGTGCGCCTGTTCTTCTGCAAGTTGCCGACGTCTCAGACGCATTTGGTCTGCTTGGGAATGCAGCACCTGAGCAATGCTCATGCCGAGCATGTTGGACTGGATCAAGACTGCGACAAAGGTGCTCAGGTCATCTACGGAGTTGCGCTCCGCCATGTGGCGCAGCGCCTCGTTACGCGACACGCCAATCCGCAACTCACTCACGACCCGGCGAAATTCCTGAGTCAGGGCGTTGTTCCACTGCTCACCGACGCGCAGCAGTGCGGAGTCAAACGCCAACCCTGCTTCGACGCCAATCGTCAGCATATCCAGTGCGTCTGGAAGTGCCCGGGTGATCTCTTGGCGCCGCTGCTTGATGCGCTGGCCAATCCACAGCTTGGGCAGCATAAAACCGGCAAACACGGCGATGAAGGTATTGCGCACGGCGATGAACGGATCCTCGTTGTGCCCCACCATCCAGAAATAACCTACCCCCAGGCCGGCAGACAGAATGAAGCGTAGTCCGACGAAGTCCAGTGCGCTGAGTCCACCCGGATTCCCTGCCTGCATCAGCATCGTGTTCAGCTTGTCAATATTCTTTTGAGGCAGCAATCCGCCAATGAAGCCTGTAACGCGATGGAAGATAGGCAGAATGGTGCGTGAGGCCAGCGAACTCTTCAGTTCCTCTTCGACCCCACGCGGCGATTCCATCACGCCAGAGAGCCGATCGGTTACCGCGCGCGGGGCGCCGGAGGGTGCAATGGCCATCCAAATGGCGGCGATGGTCGCCGCAACAAGCACCCCGAAGAGAGTCGGCGCAAATCCAGTGCTGATTACATCAAGCGTCATGAGCCTACACCTTAATGTTCACAATCTTGCGGATGAACACGAAGCCAAGCACCATCATGGCTGCGGCACCCAGTGGCAGTAACCGCGTCCACCCCTCTTCAAAGAAGGCATCGAAATAGCCTGGGCTAATGATCGAAAGCGCCACTGCGAGGAAGATCGGCATCCCGGCCAAAATATTGCCGGTCATACGCTGCTGTGCGGTCAGCACCCTCACTTCGCGCAGGATACGTACGCGCTGCCGGATAGTCTCGCTGATATTTTCCAACACCGTTGACAGGTTGCCACCCATTTCGTATTGCACATTGATCGCAGTCACGACCAGGTCGAGATCGTCGCTCTCCATGCGTTCGGCCATCCCCTCCAACGCCTGGTGCATCGGCAATCCCAGGCTCATTGCGCGGATGACTCGCTGAAATTCTTTCGCTGCTGGTTCCGGTACTTCGCGAGCAACCAGTTCGATCGCCTGGGATAGACCATACCCAGCGCGCAGCGATCCCACCAGCAGCGTCAGTACATCCGGCAATTGATTCGTGAATGTATTGCGGCGCCTCGCCTGGCGCTGCTTCAAGTAGAAGATGGGTAAAATCAACAAGGTTCCCGCCACCAAGGTTCCGACCAGTATGCCGGCGCGCCAGGCACCCAGCAGGAAACCACCCACGGCAACAGCAAACAGGATGGCGGTGAACTCGCCAGTCGACAGGGGCACATCTGCACGCAGCAGCATGATCTGAAGCTTTTTGCCAAAGCCCAAACTGTGTGCCAGTTTCTCCACTGTCCGGAAGCGCTCCGGACGCTCATTGGCGGCGTGTGCACGGTTCCCCTGGCGCACATACTCTGTCAGACCAAACTCCTTGAGGCGCTCTTCGATG
>CAIRNL010000733.1 GCA_903879975.1 uncultured Chloroflexota bacterium
GTGTCGCCTACCTGTTTGTGCCACTGCACAATGATGCCTTCGGTCATGGTCATGCCGAACTTGGGCATGAAGATCGGTTGCAGGGCCATCGCTTACTTCCTCGCTTCCATGGTTGGGGCCGCAATCCGCTGCACTGCGGCGATGATGTCGGCAGGCTGGGGTATCACCATTTTCTCAAGCACCGGGCTGAAAGGGATCGGCACATGGGCGCTGCTGACACGCTGCACCGGCGCCTTGAGGTGGTGAAAGGCATGCTCGCTGATGCACGCCGCCCATTCACTGGCACCGCCACAGACCGGATAACTCTCATCGACAACAACACAGCAGCCGGTGCGCGCCACGCTCGCCAGCACTGTTGCCTCGTCCCACGGCTTGAGCGTGCGCAGGTCGATCACCTCCGCTTCGATGCCCTGGGCCGCCAGTTCCGTGGCTGCTGTAAGCGCATGATGCACCATCAGCCCAGCCGCCACGATCGTCACGTCGCTCCCAGCACGCTTGATGTCGGCCTGGCCCAGCGGGATCAGATAGTCTGTGTCCGGCACTTCGCCGCGCTGCCCACCCAGAGCCAGATGGTTGAGGAACACCACGGGGTTGTCGTCACGGATGGCGGCCTTGAGCAGCCCCTTGACGTCATACGGCGTGCTGGGCATCACAACCTTGATCAGCGGCAGGTGCATGAAGAGCGGATGCACCGCCTGGCTGTGATGCGGGCCGGCGCCGATCCCGCCCCCATTCTGCGTCATAAAGACGACGGGCAGCCTTGCCTGGCCGCCGAACATGTAGCGCATGGCGGCAGCCTGGTTGGCGATCTGGTCGAAAGCCAGGTAGAGAAAGGTGCCGAACATCAGGTCCACGACAGGACGCAGCCCGGTGGCCGCTGCACCGATGCCCGCACCCGCTACCCCCAGTTCCGAGATCGGCGTGTCCACGACACGGGCATCCCCAAATTCGGCGTGCAGCCCGCGCGTGCCGGCAAAAACGCCGATCCGCACATCTTCGCCGATGAGCATCACAGACTCATCGCGGCGCATTTCCTCACTCAGCGCAGCCTGGATCGCTGCAATATAACTCTTGCGTGGCATCAGCTACACCCACATGTCTTCATAAAGGATGGTGGCATCCGGCACCTCACTGGCCCGGGCAAATTCGACAGCATCGCTCACAGCTTGGCTGATCTCCTGGTCGAGCGTCTCCAAGGTTTCCAGGGGCAGGAGGTCACGCTCGACAATGTACGCGTGGAACTTGATCAACGGATCGCTGCGCCGGGCGATCTCGACTTCGTCGGCCAAGCGGTACTGCTGCCCGGCGAGGAAGGCTTCTTCGCCTTCCGCATGGCCGCCACGGCGGTGGGTCTTGGCTTCGATCAATGTCGGCCCCTCGCCGGCACGTGCGCGCGCCACGGCCGCCAGCGCCGCTTCGTACATGGCCAGAACATCCGTACCGTCTGCGATCACGCCGGGGATTCCATAGCCCTGAGCGCGCAGGGCGATATCCTGAATGTTCATGGCCTTGCGCGCAGGCGTGAACTCGCCGTATTGGTTGTTCTCACAGACGAAGATCACAGGAAGTTTCAGCGCCGACGCCAGGTTGACCGCTTCATGGAAGCTGCCCTCGTTGGCGGCGCCATCGCCGAAGAAGCTCACCGCCACCTGATCGGTGCCGCGGGTTTTGGCGCTCAACCCGGCGCCCACCGCCACTGGAATCCCTCCCCCGACGATGCCACACGCGCCCAACATGCCGATCGTGAAATCGGCAATATGCATCGAACCCCCTTTGCCCTTGCAGTAGCCGGTGCGCTTCCCGAACAGCTCAGCCATCATGCGCTGCATATCGCCACCCTTGGCCAGCACATGGCCGTGGCCACGATGGGTGCTCACAATGTAGTCGTCGTCGCGCAGCGCAGCACAGACGCCAACCCCGACCGCTTCCTCGCCCACATACAGATGGACGAACCCGGGCAACTGCCCCTGGGCAAAGAGTTTCCCCACCTGCTCCTCGAAGCGCCGGACCCGCAGCATACGGGTATAAATATCCAAAAGTTTGTCAGTGTCCATGATTACCCCACGATCTCAGCAGCTGTCAGCGCCAGCACTTGTGTCGCTGTAATGATTTGGTCGACGTCGATACATTCGTCCACCATCGGCCACACGGGGATAAAGCCGGGGCCATACTCTATACACTCGATACCGACGCCCTTGAAGTGGCAGGTGTCCGCAGTGGCGCCGATGCGGTGGCCTGCACCCACGAGCGGAGCCTCTCCCGTGACGCGCGTGTGGCTGCGCAGCAGGGCTGCCGCCAAAGGGCTGCCGCCAGGCGTTGCTGGCCGTGCCGGCATGTTGGGCTGTTGCGCGCTCTGGGGAATGACCAGCTCGTAGTGGAAGGTCGGGTCTGCAGCCGCCAGGCTGTCGAGCAAACGCGTCAGGTCTTCACGCACGCTCTCCTCGGTCATGCCGGGAATCGTGCGCAGGTCGAACGTCAGGGTCGTCGTGTCCTGAAAATGCTCGATCGCACGCACGGCCATGCGGGGAAAGCCAGGCAGCAGCGCGTGCGGCGTGTAGCGCAGCCAACTTCCCGCCGGGATGGGCTGGTAGGCCGGGCCGAAAGCCTGGATGAGCTTGGCAGCCTGCTCGATGGGGTTGTTGTAGGGGACGCGATGTTTGAACTCCCCGATCAGGCGCACCTTGCCCTGCACATAGCCGACCGAAATCAACCCTAGGTCGAGATTGCCCGCCTCGGTGACGATACAAAAATCGGGCCGCAGCCCCTCTTCGATCAGATGAACAGCACCGACGCCACCGCCCGTCTCGGCCACGACACACGCCACAATCAGATCGCCGCGGCGGTGCAGGCCCGCACGCCGCACGGCATCCGCCGCACACAGAATCGCGGCCACGCCGGCCTTCATGTTGAGTGCACCCAGCCCGTAAAGTTTGCCGCCTTCGATCTCCCCCCCAAAGGGATCGTGCTGCCAATCCCCTTCGCGAAAGGGGCGCCCCTGCCAGTCGCTCGTGTCGGTATGGCCGCACAGCATCAGCGAGGGGCCGCTGCCGTCCCCGCGCAGCACGCCGATAGCCTGATGCGTTACGCCGGTGGGATGGTTGGGCAAGTGGGGCAGGGGCACGGCCTGGAGCTCGACCGCAAAACCGCGCGCACGCATCCAATCGGCGATCCAATGGCCGAGCGTCGACTCGTGCCATAAAAACGACGGTGTACGGATGAGTTGCTGCGTCAACTCGACCGGCTCAGCCGGATCGATCAACGCTAGAATCTGCTCGTTCATTGCCATGATAGCGGTGTTTCAATTCATTGGCGGTGAGAGGTTCGTCAGAGATCACTGCGGCAGATGCGCCCACACGTCGAGGCCCACCTGCGCGCCGCCCCACAGTTCCTTGACACCGATCGTATTGCGCGTCGGGTAGGGCGGCGTGAAATACTCCCGATAGATGCGGTCCATCTCGGCGAAGCGGTGGATATCGGTCAACGAAACGTTGACACGGATCACATGCTCCAGTCCCACGCCGGCTGCTTCCAATACGGCACGGATATTGCTCAGCGCCTGGCGCATCTCCGCCTCAAAGCCGCCCGGCACCACCCCGGAGCCGTCGGGATGCGTGCCCAGATAGCCCGACGTGACAATAAAGCTGCCCACCCGGATGGCCTGGCTGTAGCCGCTGCTAGGTATGGGCGCATTTGCGGTGAGGATCGTCTCGAAATGGTTCATAGCTCTTCCATCTTACATCTCATGTGTGCGGGCGCCGGCAGCTATGTCGACGGCGTGTCGACCGGGGTGCGCCCATCGCCCGTGTCGTGCCCGCGCGCCTCTCGCAGATAGTTGTACACGGTGGCACGGCTCAAACCAAGCTGGTCCGCCACCAGGGGCACAGCTTTCTTCACCTGGAAAACGCCCTTGTCGGCCAGACGGCCGATCAGATCGACTTTGTCCTCGCGGCTGATCAAAGGACTGTTCTGCCCAATGTCGTGCACGGTCTGCGCAATCAACGCCTGGATCGTATCCTCGATCGCGTCGGAGAAGGTCTCGACCACATCCTCCGGCCCAGCCGTGTCGGCGAGCGAACCCATCAAACGACGCATTTCCACAAAAGCAGTGATGTCAAAGTTGACGCAGAAGGCACCGTAGGCGGCACCGCTCTCATCGCGCAGAAAAACAGTGCATGACTTCATCAGCCGTCCACCCGGCAAGCTGGTCAAGTAGTTGTAGAGATCGGCATCGGTCTCGCCGCTGCTCGCCTTGGCCAGGAGCAGATCCGTGGCGGCGCCGCCCAGCCTGCGGTTGGTGATGTTTCCTTCCAGACAGATGATCGAACGCTCAAAGTCTGTGAAATCGTGGATGACGACCTCACAGAACGGATCCAAGAGACGCTGTAAGGCGATCGCCAGCTGTTGTAAAATGGCGAAGACGTTGTCACGGTTCGCCACCGGCGCAACGCCAGATGTGTCGGATGGGGACCAACCCTGCTCAGTCATGGATCACGTGCTCGATTTTCCGCTTTGCTGAGACTCAAACAATAAATCGATTGTAATCCGACTTTTACAGTTTGTCAATGGATTAGACATTGTGACAAAATACTGAAAATTACGATGCCTGTTGTAGCAATCTGCACAGAAACTTATCCCAAGTAGGGGCATAGGAGCGACCCAATGCAATCTGAGCACGATCTTCTCTATCTGCAAAAAGGGCCGGCGACGCTGAGCGAAATGAGCAGTCACGATGTGGCAGCCGCGCTCCAGGAGACCGATGTCATCCTGATCCCGTTTGGCGCAACGGAAGCGCACGGCGCGCATCTGCCGCTGGGGACGGACAGCATGGAGGCGCGGGAAATTTGCCGGCGCACGGCGATACGGCTGGCCGAACAGGGCTGCCCGGTGGTGATCGGGCCTGTCATCCCCTTTGGTACCTCCAATTTCCACCTGGACTATCCCGGCACCATCTCGCTGAAGACACAGACACTCATCGCCCTCATCCGCGACGTATGCATGAGTCTCTACAGCGGCGGCTTTCGCAACTTTATCTTCGTCCATGGCCACGACGGCAGCTTGCCCGCCATGATGGTAGGCGCCCAGAACCTGGTGGAGGAGACGACGGATGCAGAGTGCGTGGTGTTGAACTGGCTGGCGCCCCTGAGCAAGGTCTATACCACCATCCAGACCTCCAAGGCGAGCGAAGGGCACGGCGGCGAGGGGGAGACTGCGCGTCTGTTGGTGACACATCCGGAGCTGGTGCATCCGGAGCGCAGCAAGCCGTTTCACGTGAGTCCCGATGAAATGCGCCGTCTGCAGGGTGCGGAGCACATCAAGACTGGCGGGGCGATTTTCTATGCAACCCGGCGCTATCCGAACTATTTCATCGGCACGCCACAGCTGGCCACGGCCCAGACCGGCGAGAAGGGCTATGCGGCAATTGTGGACTGGACGGCAGCCGTGATCAAGCGGGATTTCTTTGACCAACGGGTGCGCCCCTTCGTCGCGCCCCAGCCGCCGACCGGATGAACCCGCGCCGCAGTGCCACAGGAAGGGTGCCCCGGCCGCTCGAAAGCAAAAATCGATAGAAATCAGGCTTCTGTCAGCTCGCCCTCTCGACAGCAGCGTGGCCCGGAAATCTTGTTCGGAAAATAAGCCATATTTTCATTGGTATCAGCGCCGCCAAGGTACGGTGCCTGCAGCCAAACCCCTTGCGCAGTGTCAGTAATTTGACATTTCCACACTCGCTTGATAGTCTATCCCTATAATTAAGGCGACGTAGCCAAGTGGTAAGGCAGGGGTCTGCAAAACCTCTACACGCCGGTTCGATTCCGACTCAGGCCTCCATACAAAGTTTGATTTAAATAATATAAAAGTATATTAGTTTTTAGTCGCATATTGTTCTTGA
>CAIRNL010000734.1 GCA_903879975.1 uncultured Chloroflexota bacterium
ATGATGATCAGACCCAAGGCAACCCTGGCCGATGTCTACGACCGCGCGCTGGAAGAAGAAGCCTTACTGCGTGAGCTGGAAGAGACACAGACCTGCCACAACTGCGGCGTGCCCGTTCAGGATGGATGGGTCTTCTGCCCGAACTGCCATGGACAACTGCAGCATTCTTGTCCCGGCTGCGCCAAACTGGTGCGCAACGAATGGGAAATTTGTGTTTTTTGTGGCACACCACAGACGCGCTCGGTGTCTAAGCTGCCCTTGAAGACAGCGCCTGCGCCGCAGCTGCAACCGACGGCCACAGCGCCTGTGCAGTCCGCGCGCAACCCCTTCCGGCGCGAGACTGCGCCATCTCTGTCCCCAGCCGATGCCGACGACAACAATTACCGTCCGGCGCGCACGCCGGAGTAATGTCTGCCCGCTCGGCCATCCCTGCGCTGCATGCAGGGGGATGGCTAGCTCACTTCGATCAGTTTCGCACCTGTGACGCGCAACAATTCAGCCACGGTCAAACGCATCATCGTGTGGGCGTCGCCGCCGCCGCCGAAGATGACGCCAGCGTATCGATTCTCTAGACAGGCAACGCTGGCATCGACCAGTACGGGCACTGCACTGGCATGGCCAAATGGCGGCACCCCACCGGCCGGATAGCCGAGCGTCGCCAGCACGGTTTCAGCCGCAGCCAGAGCGACGCGCTTCTTGCCCACACCAAAGTGTTCGGCCAGCCTGCGTTTGTCGATGCGGCGCTCACCGTTGCTGATGACAACGACGGGCATCGGGCTGGCAGCATCCGGCTGTTCAATCAGAAAGAGCAGTGTCTTGATGATCTGATCCGCTTCGACACCCAGCACGGCTGCGGCGGCTGGCACGGTGGGCGTATGGCCAATATCACGGATGAGTTCCGCCTCGATCTTCGCCTCGATCAGGTACTGTGCCAGATCGGCAGGTGTATGGGTCGGCATTGTGTCCGTTGTCCTTTCGATTGTGCGGCAGCCTGCTTTCTCCGAGCACGAATCCAGGAGTTGAAGTGCAGCCTGCCATTCCTGCGGAGTGTTGGCATTAAAAAAAGAGTGAAGCAAAGGATCGATGCGGCGCAATTCTGTTTCTGGCACATGGCAGGTGCGTACATCGTCCAGGAAACTGATTGCGCGGCGCTGTCCCTGCAGCAGCTTTGCCTCGATGGCGGGAAGGCAGCGTCGATGATAGAGCGCATGTAACGGCTCGACATAGCCGTCGACAACAGGGACAACTGCGTCCCACAGATCGCCAACGGCGCCTTGCTGGGCGGCCAATCCACTCAGCATCCCAAATAGCTCGGCGCTCACCAGCGGCAAATCGCATGCTACAACAATCGCCCAACCATCCACCTGCTGCAAGCCAGTGGCAATGCCCCCGAGCGTGCCAGTGCCTGGATACATATCCGGCACACAGAGCGTGTCCTGCGGCAGGCCTGCCTGTACAGGCAGGTCGGGGTCGTTGGCGACGACGACAAGCCGCGCCATACCCAGCGGAGCCAGCCGACGCACGACATGCGCAATCAGCGGTTCGCCTGTAGGAGGGGCCGACAGGAGTGCTTTGGGACGCCCCATGCGCAGGCTCTGGCCGCCGGCGTTG
>CAIRNL010000735.1 GCA_903879975.1 uncultured Chloroflexota bacterium
CTGGAGCAGACACTACACGATGGCATGACCATGACCGTCTGTCTGGGGCGCTCGACGTACGAGGTCATCCATGCCGTCCGCCCCGGCTTCCAAGGGCGTGTGAATGTGGTGCAGGCGGTGGGCAGCCTGGCGCTGGCAACACCGGAATTGGACAGCGCGTCGCTGACGCGCGAGTTGGCGGCCAAAGTAGGCGGCACAGCACACTACCTGTCTGCGCCCATGGTCGTGGATAGCATCGAGGCTGCCGAAGTGATGCGCACGCAGCGCGATATTCAGCGCGCACTGGAGATGGCGCGCCAGGCCGACGTAGCGCTCGTCGGGGTCGGCAATCTGGACCCAGCGACCTCTGAATTCAGCAAGGGGGGCTATCTATCGGCTGACGATCTGGCAGAAATTCGCGCCTGCGGCGGGGTGGGCGACCTGTCCGCACAGATTTTCACGGCCGATGGTTCGCCCTATACAGGCGGCTTCAACGAACGGGTGATCGGCCTGCGCCTCGACGATTTACGCGCCATCCCAACCGTCATGTCGATTGCGATTGGGGAGACAAAAATTCAGGCAGTATTGGGTGCGCTGCGCACTGGCATTGTAGACGTCTTCTGCACTGACCTTGACACGGCGAGCGCGGTACTGAAGGGAGCAGCCATCAGCACCCTGGCACGTTGAAAGGGGCAGAGGCCATCGTATCGAATTCCATGGGCGCCATTACAGGCGAATGTGCGCCGGTACGGAGCAGAACTATGTTAAAACAGGAACACGTCCCAATCTTTCGGGGGAACGGCGTACTCGAGTATGTCGTGCGCGAGGCGCCGCAGATCGAGGCCGACGACGATGTACTCGTTCAGATTGAAGCCTGCGGCATCTGCGGCACCGACTTGAATATCTTGGCCATTCCGCCTGCGCACAAGGCGCCGCCCGGCATCGTGATTGGCCACGAGGGTGTGGGTATCATCACAGCGGTGGGGCCGGCTGTGCGGGGGTTGCACCCTGGCGATCGGGTCGTCATTGCGAACCGGCTGACATGCGGCAAGTGTGACTACTGTCGCCGTGGCCTGGACAACCAGTGCACCACCTATCAGACTATCGGCACTACCATCGACGGCGCGTTTGCGCCGACGCTGCGCGCCCCGGCACGCGCGCTGTGGAAGATCGATCCGTCGGTGCCACGCGATGACGCTGCCCTCTTCGAACCCCTCTCGTGTGCAGTCGGGTCTGTGAAGCGGGCGCCCTTCCAGCCAGGGGATAGCGTTGCGATTATCGGTGCCGGCCCGATGGGGCTGCTCTTCGCCCTGCTCTACCGAACGCTGGGTGCGGGCAAGATCATGCTGCTCGACGTAGCGCCCTACCGGCTGGAGTTTGCTCAGGAGATGGGTATGGATGCGGCCATCAATGTTGCGCAGGGCGATGCCGCAACTGAGATCAAGCGTATGACGGGGATCGGCGCCGATATCGTCGTGGATGCAGTCGGCAACCAGATCGGCCAGGCGATCCAACTGGCGCGACGCGGCGGGCAGGTGATTCTCTTCGGGCTGCGCCCGCACGACAACCCGCCGGTCAACCAGTACACAATCACGCGCTACGACCTCACGGTACACGGAACTTTTGTCGGGCTGCATCCCTTTGCCCAGACGATCCAGTTGTTGGAGAGCCGCCGTATCCAACCGTCGGTACTCGTGACGCACCGGTTGCCGCTAGCGGAGTTGGAACGCGGCGTCGATCTCATGCGCACACAGCAGGCGATGAAAGTACTCATCGAGATATAAAAATTCTATTGACGTCAGGAGAATCAAATCAGATGGCAAACACAATTGGGAAAGTCACACAGAAATGCAAAATTGCCGCAGGCCTATTCTGGGCCGACTACGCGGTATTGGGCGCGCAGATTCAGGATCTGGAGGCGGCGGGGGTCGACTGGCTGCATATCGAAGTGCGCGACGGCAAGTACATGGACTTCGGCATGCCGCGCGGCGGCTTCGACATTATCGAGGCGACAGTTGCCAGCACCCGCCTGGAAGTCGAGGCGCAGCTGCAAATGTACCGGCCCAACTTCGACACCTTCGATCAGCTCAAGGAACTGGGGGTCAGCCTGATCAGCCTGCCCATCGAGACGACGGGCGAGATGATCTTCCAGCAGATCACCTACATCAAAGAGAAATTGGAACTCAAGGTCGGCGTATGGGCGTGGCAGGGTGTGCCGACGAGCGCATTTGAGCAGTTCATTCACCCCTACGTGGACATCATCGAGTACGAGAGCCGTGCGCCCTTCTGGGTGAAGCCCAAGCCCGGCCAAAGCCCACACACCATGGACCCGATCATGGTGCGCACGATGCGCACGCTGCACGACATGATCGCTGAGGCGGGCATGGAAGGGCAGATCGAACTCATGGAGGATGGTGGGCTCAACGCCGGCAACGTCGCTGAGTTCATTGCGGCAGGCATGACGGTGGGCGAATTCTCGTCGCCGCTGCTCAAGGGAGCGGGCGGCAAGCTCAAGCCTGGGACAGGTGACATCGCCGCAGCCGTGCAAAAGCTACGCACCGTCATGGATGCGGCCAGCGATCAACATCGAACGGCAGAAGGGAAACTACGCAAGTAACAGAAGGAAATCCGCACCTATGACCTTTCCCACCATCGGTCTGATCGGCTACGGCGGCATCGGGCGCGTGCATGGCATGGCATACCGGTCCCTCCCTTTTCACTACGGCCTGCCGGCTGACTCCTGCCGCATCGCCGGCGTAGCGACCACGCGTGCAGAGACAGCGCAGGCGGCGGCAGGCGAACTTGGCTGCCACTACTGGACTGCCGACTACCGCGAGTTGTTGGCACGGCCGGAGATCGACGCCGTCGATATCTGTGTGCCCAATCACATGCATGCCGAGATCGTCGAGGCGGCGGCGGCGGCGGGCAAGCACATCTACTGCGAGAAACCGCTTTCCATGGACGTAGCCTCGGCAAAGCGGATGGTGGGCGCTGCAGCGCGCGCCGGCGTCAAGACACAGATGACCTTCAACTTCCGCTTCTACCCTGCGGTATTGCGGGCAAAGCAGTTGGTGGCGGAAGGTTTTCTGGGGCGCATCTTCTCCTTCCGCGGCCGCTACTACCGCTCCAGCTACATCGACCCCAACAAGCCCATCTCGTGGCGGCAGCAGAAGGCCGTTGCCGGCGGCGGCACACTCTTCGACATCGGATCGCACATCCTGGACATGCTCTACTACCTGCTGGGTGAGTTCACCTCCGTGCAGGCAACGCTGGATACGCTGATCAAGGAGCGTCCCAGCAGCAGCGGAGCGAGCGAACGTATTGCGGTCGACGTCGACGACATTGCGCTGTTGACCCTGCGCACGGGAGATGGCGCGCTCGGTGTGGTCGATGCCTCGCGCATGGGCACTGGGCTGACGAAC
>CAIRNL010000736.1 GCA_903879975.1 uncultured Chloroflexota bacterium
AAGCGAATGCTCTTGCACCACGAGGCGGGCAAACTGGCGGCTTTCGAGGTGGCGACTTGTGCCGCGTTCGATCGTGTCACGTGGGTCACCCAGGAAGACCATGCCGCCGTGCAGTCGGTCGCTGTCGCGCCTGTGCGCAACGATGCTGTGCTGCCCATCTGTGGCAGCCCGGAGGACACACCGCCCGTGCTCCGCCGACCCCATGCCCGGCGCGTAACCTTTCTCGGTGGGCTGCACTATCCGCCCAATGCCCAGGGGGTGCTCTGGTTCGCCGAACAGATCTTCCCTCAAATCCTGGCTGCCCAGCCGGACGCAATCCTGACGATCATTGGCAAGCAGCCGCCTGAGGCATTGTACACACTTGGCATTCCGGCGTGCAGCCTGGACATCACCGGCTACGTCGACGATCCCACTGCCTATCTGACCGAGACGGCTGTCTTTGTGGTTCCGTTGTTGGCGGGCGGCGGGATGCGGGTCAAGATCATCGATGGTTGGAGTTGGGGGTTGCCTATTGTCAGCACGCGCATCGGCGCCGAAGGGATCGAGACCGTGGACAACGTCAACATTCTCCTGGCCGATACACCGGCCGACTTTTCGGCAGCCGTCATCACCTTGCTGGCCGATCCGGTGCAAAATGCTACAATAGCAGAAGGCGGCCGACGCTGGGTTGTCGAAAGGTACAACTGGCGCACTGTCTATCGCCGGTGGGATCGAATCTACGGTGCCGTCGATACAGCTGGCGAGCAAGTTTGACCAGGAATGCGGCCATGAACATTCTCTTTGTCGTGCCCTACATACCCAACCCAGTCCGTGTGCGCCCCTATGAGTTCATCCGAGCGTTGTTGCGGCGCAGCCATCGGGTGACGGTTGCCTCGCTCTGGACATCGGAGCAGGAGCGCGCGGAGTTGGCTGTGCTTTCGAGGATGGGCGCAGCGGTGATCGCTGAACCAATGCCTCCTGCCCGTTCCCTGCTCAACAGCGCCGGTGCCTTGGTCGGATCTGCGCCGTTGCAAGCTTCCTACAGCTGGAATGCAGCCTTGATGAAACAGATCGTGGGCGCGATCGAGGGGCAGTCGTTCGATGCTGTCCATGTCGAGCACCTGCGCGGCAGCCGTTACGCAGTCGAGGTGCGCCGCAGGCTGGCCAGGACGCCGGCCATCGCACCCTTTCCTGTGATCTGGGACAGCGTCGATTCGATTTCGTTCCTTTTTGAGCAGGCGGTCCGGTCCAGTCGCACTCTCAGAGGACGCCTGATGACGCAGCTCGAATTAGGGCGCACTCGCTGCCATGAAGCGTGGCTCGTCACACAGTTCGAGCGAACCCTGGTGACATCTGCGCTCGACAAGGCCGCCTTGGTCGGGCTGCTTGACGAATGCACTGGTGACGAGCTGTGCATGCTTGCCGAACGCATCGAGATCGTCCCGAACGGGGTCGATCTCAATCACTTTGCCTTTCACGATTCGGTCAACCGGCCTCCGGCGCGCCTCATCTTCAGTGGCAAGATGAGTTACCACGCCAATGTCACCGCTGCGCTGCACCTTGTCGATGACATCATGCCGCTGGTTTGGGCACAACGGCCGGACGCCCAGGTCTGGCTGGTCGGGAAAGACCCGTCGGCCGAGGTGCGCAAGTTGGCTGACAACCAGCTGCCGCTGTCCGACAGCGGTGAGCCGCGCGTGGTGGTCACTGGCGCTGTGCCGAACATGGCCGACTTCATCCAGGCGTCGACTGTTGCGGTGGCGCCGCTGCTCTATGGCGCCGGTATTCAGAACAAGGCGCTGGAAGCGATGTCCTGCGGAACACCCTTGGTTGCCACTTCTCAGGCGACGGCGGCCCTGGCGATTCGTCCTGGCGAGGATGTATTGGTGGCAGATGGAGCCGACGCATTCGCTGCCGCTCTCCTGACTTTGCTTGAAAAGCCTGATCTGCGCGCCGCCGTCGGTGCAGCTGGGCGCAGATATGTCGAAAAGAATCACTCGTGGGATAAGGTCTGTGAGTTGTTAGAGGCCGCCTACGCTACGCCAGCCCTGGCTTTGCCTGCGTGGGGCGCGCGCTGATGCACATCGCAGCAGTGATCTCCCTGTCCGGCTCCCATATCGTGTTGAGATGAGTCAATCTAGCCTATCTACCCCTCTGCCTCCATATCCACTGCTGCAGCAGCTTCAGCGCGTCACCGAACGCGCGCGGAGGCTCGGCGCGCTCCGCCCGATTCCGACCAGCGTGCACCACATGGATGATGGGGGCGTGCACTTCGTCGTGCGTATGCTGGCTGGGCACGACGCCAAGCCACAGCCTGTCCCCGTGTCCGCTGCTACGGCAGCTCAGAATCCGTTCCTGCCCTACGATGCTGATCTCTTTGTCACGGATCTGCTGCCGGCACACGTCTGCTTGCTGAACAAGTATCCGGTGATGGCGAATCACCTGCTGATTGTGACGCAGGCTTACGCTGATCAGAATGAACTGCTGGATGCGGGCGATTTCGCAGCGCTGGCACGCTGTATGGTGCAGGTCGACGGATTGGCTTTCTATAATGCAGGGCGGGTTGCCGGCGCGAGCCAGCATCACAAACACCTGCAAATCGTACCCTTTCCGCTCGACCCAGACGGCAGCGATCTGCCTATGAGGGCGCTCCTGGGTGACCCCGCGCCGGCAGGCTGTCCCATTCAGAGTCACGCGCTGCCCTTCCCGCATCGCCTGGCCTGGCTACCCGACGGCATTCTGCAGGATGCACCTGCCATGGCACAACTCTACCGTGCCATGTTGCGTGCGGTGGGTGTGTGGGATGGAGGTGCGGGCCTGCCGCGTCCCTACAACTGGCTCGCCACCAACCGCTGGAGCATGGTTGTCCCGCGCACAGCCGAACAGGTTGCGGGTATGTCGGTCAACGCGCTGGGGTTTGCCGGTAGCCTGCTCGTGCGCGACGACAAACAATTGGCCTGGCTGCAGAACTTCGGGCCGCTGCGTGCCCTGGATGCCGTGACACGGGCACCCGTTGTGTAAGCGCAGGCTGTGTGGATCGTCGTTGAAGCGAACGGTGGCAGATGGATCAGCTGGATTCCTGGCTGCGTCGACGGTTGCCATCTGCGCGCTAAAAATTCGTGAATCGTTGCGGCGCAGCGGACGCGCCGGTGGAGGTTGCTACGATCAATCGTGCCTGGCGCCGCACGCGCCGCCCACAGGGACAGCCAACGCGCGGGAAGACGGCCGCTAACCGGCTGCGTCGCGTCGATAATTTCCTGCTGCTCTACGATGCACCGCTCATCCGGCGCAATAACGGCCCCTATGTTGGCGCGTTCTTCGTTGATCTGGGCTATGGCGCTGAGCCTTTTACGACGCTGGAGAGCGCAGCGCGGTTGCGGCGCACCAACCCGCAACTGCGCGTGCTAGGTGTTGAAATCGACCCCGTGCGCGTGGCTGCGGGCCAACCCTACAGCGATCCCGTTACCTGTTTCCGGCTGGGTGGCTTCAATCTGCCGCTTGTCGCAGCGCAGAACGAGCGCGCGCGGGCCGTGCGCGCTTTCAACGTCCTGCGCCAGTATGACGAGGGTGAGGTAGCTGCCGCCTATGCAGAGCTGGCTCACCATGTCCTGCCGGGCGGGCTGCTGATCGAGGGCACTTCCGACCCGCGCGGGCGGATTTGGGTGGCGAATGTGCTGCGCCGCCAGGCAACGGCAACTTGGGCGGCCGAGGTGCTCGTCTTCAGTACGAACTTCCGACTGCCCTCTGATCCAGCTGTTTTTCAGCCTGTACTGCCCAAGAACTATATTCATCGCATGGCGATCGGCGAGCCTATCCATACGCTGATGGAGATGTGGAAAGCGGCGGCGCAGCAGACGTTGCCTGAGCGCTCCTGGGGTGAGCGGCGCTGGTTTGTTGCGGCCGCCCATGCATTGTACGCGTCGGGGGCACGTATCGATCTGCGGCGGCGCTGGCTGGGGCGTGGCTACCTGGTGGTGGGTGTGCCCTTCTTTGCCATGGCGGAGAGGAACGTGCCGACCAGCCGGTGAGGGGCGCTAGAAGGAGGTCCTGATGACA
>CAIRNL010000737.1 GCA_903879975.1 uncultured Chloroflexota bacterium
GCTGTCTCCGACACTGTTTTGACAATATCGACGCGACGCCCCACGCCGACTGGCGTGCACTCCACCAGCGCCGTGACACCGGCCACGCGCGCGGCCTGCACCTGCGGCAGCATGACTTCGACAACTGCAGCGGCGTCGGCAGAGCGGTAGCTTTCTGCCTCAATGGGGCCAAGATCGACGAAGAGATGTTCGTGGGGCAGAATAATGCCGAGGTCACCGGCGTGGTACTGGCCAAGCGTGGTTTCGAGTGTAGCCATTGTGCGTTGCTTTCCTGGCTCATTCGTGCTGGACGCGTACTGACACCTTTGGTTCTTGGTCGAGCGCGTGCAGCACTCTCTTCTCAGTATAGCGTATGAAGACGAGACCTGCCACCAGACACAGCACAAATCCGGCCATGCCGCTCAGTCGCACGCCCAGATCAGCGCCAGGATCGCGCCCGAAGACAGTCAACGACGCAAAGATCATGACCCCCAGCGTCTGGCCGATCTTCTGCATCAGTGTGCGGGCTGCGTAAAACATCCCTTCCAGCCGTTGGCCGGTGCGCTGCGCGTTTTCTTCGGCGATGTCACCGAGCACAGCATTGGGCAACACACCCAGGAAGGCGATGGGGATTGCATAGAAGACGATCAGCCCGTACGCCTGGACTGGGGCCGGCAGCGGCAGCCGTCCCAGGAAAAAGACCCCAAAGAAGATAGCACTCATCCACAGAAACGACGCCACGATCAGCGGTTTCTTGCCCATTCTGCGTGCCAGCAGATTTACGGCCGGGTAGAAGATAAAGGAGAGGATCACCATGATAGCCAGCAGCCCGCTCACCAGTGCCTCGTCCAGCGCCAGCAGCACGGTGATGTAATAGAGCAGGCCTGTGTTGACGATAGTCAGCGCCATGAAGTAGGCGGAGTCGGCGACCACATAGTAGCGGAAACTGGCGTTGCGAAAGGTAGTCGCTACGGCTTCGAAGAGTGGTATGTCGGATGGGACGCGCTCGCAATAGGTGTTCTCGTCGACAAAGATCACGGGCAGGTACATGAGCAACATCGCAACGAAGGCGAGGCCGCCGATCGCATACTGCAGCGCCGTGACCTTATCTGTCACGCCAAAGGTGGATTGAAGCAGCTCTGCCAGTGCCGGTGTTTGTGCAGCGACCATGATACCCAGTGCATAGGTGATCGAGATCCAGGTCGACAAATTGAGGCGCTGGTTGGCGGTATGGCCGAGCTCGGGCAACAGGGCAAAGTAGGGTGTTACGTACAAGGTCAGGAAAAGATAGAAAAGCAACTGGGCGACGACCAACCACAAGACTTTTGCAGTACTGGCCTCGCGGGTGATCGGCACGAACATGAGTGTACAGAAGAGCGCAGCTGGCAGTGCGCCCATAGCCAGAAAAGGAATGCGGCGCCCGCGCGGGTTGCGCGAACGGTCGCTGAGGTTGGCGATGATCGGATCGGTGATGGCATCCCATAGCCGACCGGAGGCGGCGATCACCGTAATGGCATTGAAAATTCCAAGAAAGGTCATCGTCGTAATAAGCGTGGGCAGCCCGGCATTTTCTGGAGGCAGGTAAAAGTAGACCAGCGCCAGGCCAACGATGTTGACGAGCGTTGACCAGCCAAGTTGACCTAGTGCGTACGCAGCTTGTCTGACCGGTGGTAGAAAGGGTTTGGGTTCCATGGAATTTTTCGTGTGTGGTGTTGCGATTTTGAACGCTGGCGGCCTGGGCGTTGCCTGCTGCAACTCACCCCTCCGAACGAACAGGATGGGCAATAGGGAAACCGAGTTTTTGGGCGTTCCATTCAGCCGGATCGTGTCGAATCAGAAACTCGGTTTCTCAA